>JAFSXW010000029.1 GCA_017443885.1 Clostridia bacterium
AAGTGGAAAAATAGATTCGCATTTGTGTATAATGAAAAATAACCTTCTTCCACAATAAAGCCTAAAAATAAAGCCACAACTAAAAATGTTATAATTAAATCTATTGTTACAATAAATTTTAGAATATAAACGAACAATGGCATTTGCTTTTTTGTTTTATTTTGAGTTATTAAATAAATTATATAAACAATAGCAACAACCCCAGCCAAAACATTAGATTGCACAGTGAAAAATTTAAACATTTTAATTCCATGTTCTATTGGCACTGTTGGAATAATATATATTTCTCCAAAACATAAAACGCTTCCAAAAACTGCAAAAACTGCTATTAAACAATTAAAAACTAATGAAATTTTTTCTTTTTTTGTCATATTTCCTCTTCTTTGTGTATTTTAAACAACCATTTTGCATGTGTCAACTAAATAACAAAAGATCCTTTTTATTTTGTGCTTTTTAGTTTCATCATATTCACTTTACATATTTATTTATTAGGCAACAAAAAACTCCCAACTATATTAAGCCAGGAGCAACAATTCAAGCCAAATTAATTTTTACGCTATTATTTATCTTGAGTTGTTTGATCAACACATGAGGATTGTTCAGCATAATTTTTAAGCATATTAAAATCATCATGAAAAGAATAATTTGTGTTATATAATGAATTGATTAAAAAGCGGTTCAAAACACTTTCACTAATATCCGAAACAAATGCCGAATATTCAGTTTTTGTATTTTTAAGGCAAGCAATGCTATGGTCATTTTTATCACTTAACTTATCCGTAATTAAAATTAATGAATCCCCTCTTCTAACTGCAACAAATTTATGCTGTTTCAGGGCATTATTGGTGTAAGAGATTGGTTTAGAACTATCAAACTTATCAATAAACCCTGCTGGATATTGGGTTCTAACATCTCCGCTTGTGGTAAACAATAATTGTTTCCATGTGCTTTCTCTATCAAAAAAAGGAGAAACATAAAATGCCGTAACATTTTGCCTTATGGCAGTTCCTGGCGCATAGCAAAAGCACTGAATATTTCCCATAAGATTATCTACCTTAGATTTGTCATTATTAAACTTATAAAGTAGATAATTTTCTGTGGATTCCATTATAGTTGAAATAATATTAACACCTGCACTGTGGCCAACAAAAATAAGCTTCTTTAAAACACCTTCTGCTTCTCTATAATTTTTTACATTTTTTAGCGTTGGATATATAGTTTGATTAAAAAAATTTACCGCATTAAATTTTGCTCTTTCGCTTAAAGTAATACTATTCCCGACCTTCTCTGCCGCCTCGCCTTCATAGCTCACTGAAATAATATCAGCAGTGCTTGGGGTAAATTTTTTAAACGAATTGTTGATAAGCTTTGCATAGCCATTTGCTTCTTTTGTGGTTGTTGTTAAATTGCCACCAAAAATAAAAATAGCGGGTTTGTTTTGAAGAGAATACGGCTTCTCTAAATCTTCCCAGTTGTTCCTTGCTCCAACTTTTCGGCAACCATATTTAAATGGTGTTTTGTCCATAAATAATTCTCCTTAATTTAATTATATCATAACATAAAAAAATTGTCTACCTTCCTATTTTTATATTTTTTTACAAAAAATTTTGGGTTATATAAATAAATCAAAAACATTTATTTCCATTTCCCTTGCAATTTTAAAAAGTGCATTAATTCTAAAGTTTGTTTCGTTTTTTATAATTTTATTAAAAGTGCATGCGCTAACTTTACATTTTTTGCAAAAACTAGTTTTATTTAATTTCTTTTCTTCTATATAGTGCTCAATTAATTTAATATTCACTATTTTATTCATACTTCACCCCACCCTTGCAATTTTATAATAATTACAATATATTATATACGGCTATAAGCAGTATGATAGGATTTTTACTGCTTTAAGCAGTATTATTATGGTATGAATAAGTTTAGTAGTAGATTAAAAGATACTTTAAAAGATAAGAATTTATCTCAACTTGCTTTGGCGAAAAAAATTGGTATGAGCCAAGGGGTGGTAAACAATTATTGCACTGGCAAAAGGGAGCCAACATTAGATGTTTTAATTAAAATTTGCAAAACCCTTAACGAAAGTGCAGATTATCTTTTAGGACTAGAAAACTAAAGCACAAAAAAAACGAGGCTTCCGCCCCGTTTTTTTTCTAACAATTATTCTTGTGTGGTTACCACATAAAGCCCCGTTGCGATATCATATTCGGTTGTCACAAAACCTTCTGGAAGGATTTGTGCAATATCGCTAGAGAAAGATGTTCCTTCAGCAATCATCACGAAAGCCATATTATTGCCAACAGCTTCAATGAAAGAGTCTGAAATTGAAATTGCATCTTTATCATCTGCCCCACGGAATATTCCACCAGAAACCATAATCATTCTTGTTCCAGAAGATGTGGTGTCGCCTAGTGCTTCTTTAACTGCATAGCCTTTTTTGCTTGCAACAACATTGTCTCCGCTAAATACTATAATCATATTTCCTTGATAACCTATTGTTGAATCTAACACAATGGCATCGGCAGTTGCGTTAGAACCGTTATGATTAGTAGTTATTTCTTTTGCTTCTTCGCCATTTCCTAAAACTTGGCTATCATTTATGCTAAGCACACCAGCTTTCATATAAATTGCTGTGTAGCCAATAATTGTGCTGCTATCGATCATGTATGTTCCTGCTCCATTAAATTGAATAGCATTGTCATTTTCGCTTTCCACTGTTGCATTCATAATAACGATAGAGCAATTTGTGCAAGTGCCGTTAACATGAATAACGCATTGAGCGCCAACAGCTTTGTAAGTGCCTCCCATTAACACAAGTGAGCCATTTTGATCGGTTGCAGTGCCAACATTAATTCTTCCGATAATAGTTGAACCTTCTTCTTCACCTAATATAACAAATGCTGAATTATAAACTTCAAACGCTTTATTGCTTGCTTCGCTAGCATTAAGCCCAGAATTCAATGTGTGGCCGTTTAAATCTAGCACAATGTTTTTATTAACAGTGATAAGTGATGAATATGTGATATCGTCTGTTAGTTTTATTAAACAATTTTCATCAGCGTCTACAAATGCTTGAGCATATTCTTCCGCATTTGAAACTTCAATTACAGTTCTTTGGGCAACTTCATAAACGCCATCTTCATTTGTTTCTTTTACGCCATATTCATAATTTTTAATGCCTAATAATAAACCAGTTAAATCTTGATTTACAACAATATTTTTAATAACTAACTGAGCGCCTTCCGTTTGTGAAACTGCATTTAAAAATTCTTGAGTTAAATTTAATGCATAATCGTTTTCTGCAATGTCTTTTAATTGTTGTTGTTCGTCCTCATCTTCTATTGCATCAATTTTAGAGAATCCAAATAGAGTTGCATTTTGTGCAGAAATAACTCTTGTTTCTGTGCCGAGCATTCTGTCGTCAACAATAGATTCTCTTAATGCATAAGCATAATAACTTTCAACTTTAGAATTATTTTCAATATAAATTTCGATATTTCCCTGATATCCAAGTGTTGTGTCTAGAACAATAGCATCGCCGGTTGGGTTAGAACCATTTGTGTTTAGTGTTGGTTCTTTATACATACCATTTGCTGTTATTGTTGAGCCATTAATTCTTAAAACGCCACCTTTCATATAGATAGCTGTGTAGCCAGAAACGGTGCTATTTTCAATAACAAATTCACCTGCGCCATTAAATTGAACGCCATTATCTGCTTCACTTTCAACTTCTGCATTTAGGATATAAACATTGCTGTTTTTGCATTCTCCGTTAACATGAATAACTGTTTGTTCGCCATAAACATAATACTCGCCACCATTTAAAACAAGGTTTCCATTGTTGTTATGAGAATTACCAACATTAAGTCTGCCATAAACTTTAGAGCCTTCCTCGGTGCCATTGATAGTAAGTGTTGCATCATTTACCACTTGTAAAATGCTTCGTGAATAATCTCCATTAAGGCCTGCATTTAAAGTGTGACCATTTAAATTAATAGTTGTGTCACTAGAAACGACAACCATTGCTTTATTAGAAAGGTCTAAATCTGCATTGATGTTAATTACAACGCCATTTCCTTGGCTTGCAGTTGCAAAAGCTAAAACATATTCTTCTGCACTTTCAACTTCAATTGTTTTAATAATGCTATAATTTCTTGAAATTGTTTTCACAATACTGGTATAGTTATCTGCATCTTCTCCAACATAAAGAAGTGTGATAATTGCTGT
>JAFSXW010000030.1 GCA_017443885.1 Clostridia bacterium
AATATCAACAAAAGTTTTATTGTGAAAAATATCGTTCTTTTAATAGATTAAGTTTTATTGAAAACATTGCAAATATTATGGCAATAAGGTGTTTTTGTGAGAATAAATTTAATGCAATTTCTTATTTTAATAATTTAAAAAATACGCAAAATATTTATAAAAAGGAAGAAAAAGTTATATATTTTTTATTTTTGCGAGCAGTATTTGCAAAAATTATTATTATTGCAAAGGAATTAAATAAGGCTGAAATTTTAATAAAAAAGGCAATAAAAAATACAGACAGCATGCAAAAATATTTAGAAAGAGAAAATTTTAAAAATGACTTTTTTATTTATGGCGTAGTGATAAGTGGAAATTTTAAAATTGATTATGCTAAGTTAGATGTTTATGAAATAAAAAAAATCAAAGATGCATGTATTCGTGTGTTGTATTTTTTTGAATACCAAAACAATGCACTAACAGTGGCAATAAAATGGGTGAAATTTTTGCTTGATAAAGAATTTATTTAATGGCTTTTGGATTTAAAAATGTTTGCCTTTTATTTTTGTGTTGCTTATAATATAAATGTATTTTTATACTCTTATTATTTTGTTTTTTTATTTAAATTCAATTTTACTTCGAAGGAAAAATTATGAGCTTATTATCAAACGAAACAATGCCACTAGCCGAAAGAATGCGACCAAAAAATTTAGATGAATTTTTAGGGCAAGAGCATATAGTTGGAAAAAATAGTGCACTTAGAAGAATTATCACTGCTGATAAAATGAGCAGTTGTATTTTTTATGGCCCTCCGGGAACAGGGAAAACAACATTAGCTAAAATTATTGCAAACACAACTAATAGCAGGTTTGTTATTTTAAATGCTGTTTCTAGCGGAGTGGGGGAAGCTAAAAAAGAAATAGAAGAAGCAAAAAAATTTCTTGAACTTTATGGCAAGAAAACTTATTTTTTGCTTGATGAGTGCCATAGGTGGAGTAAAAGCCAAAGCGATGCAGTGCTTGAAGCAATTGAAAGAGGGTATATAATTTTTATTGGTTCCACAACGGAAAATCCTTTTATTTCAATGACTAGGGCTATTGTTTCAAGGTGCCGTGTTTTTGAGTTTAAGCCATTATCTAAGGAAAACATAAAAGAAGCACTAAATAGGGCCTTAGTTGATCGTGAGCGTGGATTTGGTGCTCTTAATATTGATATTAGCAGTGATGCCCTTGATTATTTAGTGAACAGTTCTTCTGGTGATGCAAGGGTAGCTCTTGGTGCTCTTGAACTTGCCGTGCTTTCTACCGATATGGTTAATAAGAAAATTAAAATAACACTAGAAACTGCAAAAGAGTGTATGCAAGGCAGGGTTTTAAGCCTTGATAATGATATTTTTTATGATATGCTTTCTGCGTTTTGTAAAAGTTTAAGAGGCTCTAGCCCAGAAGGGGCACTTTATTGGGCTCATAGGCTAATTAAAAGTGGGTGCGATCCTCTTGTGATTTTTAGAAGAATGCTTGCGCATGCAAGCGAAGATGTGGGGCTAGCTAATACTAATTGCATGCAAGTTGTGGTTAGCGCAATGACAGCCTATGAAAAAATAGGTTTGCCAGAAGGGCTTTTGCCTTTAAGCCATGCCATTATTTATGTGTGTGTTAGCCCAAAATCTAATAGTGTGCTTCTTGCAATGCATAAAGCCATGGACGATGTTGATAAAACTTTTAATGACGCTGTGCCGGGGCATTTAAAAAATTATAATTATTTAAACGAAAAAAGAGATGGCTATCTTTATCCGCACGATTTTGGCGGATTCGTTTCTCAGCAATATTTGCCAGATGCTATTTGCGATCATGTTTATTATGAGCCAAGCAAAAATGGTGCTGAAAAAAATATAAATGTGCCACCGCCATTTGTTCCTAAAAAATTAAAAAAGGAAGTAAGAAACAAGGAGAAAACTAATGATAACCGATAAAGAGATAAAAAAAGAAAAGGATTATCTAAAAACAGTTTTATATATTTTAGAGAAAAAAATTGCTGGGAACACTGCCATATTAAACGAAAATGAAGATAAAATTCAAGAAGATTTAAAGTATGCTTGGAACAATAAGATTGATGATTATGAGTGGGCAGAAGTTAAACTTAATGTAAACCGAAAAGAAGCGTCTAGCGTTAATGCTAAAAACAGGCTATATGCTTATTCAAGGATGATAAAAAATGCTTATTTTGCTCGCATTGATTTTGACGATGGCGAAGAAGTGTTGCCAATATATTTAGGGATTGCTTCGCTAGATGATGGTGGAAGTTTTTATGTTTATGATTGGCGTGCTCCAATTTCTTCTATGTTTTATGATTTTGAACTTGGCGAAGCATATTACGACACACCTAATGGCAGAATAAGTGGCAAGATAACTCTTAAAAGGCAATATAAACTTGAAGGCGATAAAATTGTGCAAATATTTGATACTTCACTTCAAGTGATTGATGATATTTTAAAGAAAATGCTTGAAGGTCATGCTTCCGATAAAATGCGAAATATAGTAACAACTATTCAAAAAGAGCAAAACAAAATAATTAGAAAATTAGATAGCGATGTTTTAGTTGTGAGTGGACCAGCAGGCAGTGGCAAAACGAGTGTTGCACTTCATAGGGTTGCTTTTCTTCTTTATGCATATAAAGAAAGCCTAAAAAATAGCAATATTTTAATAATTTCACCAAATGATATTTTTTCTAATTACATTAGTGAAGTTTTGCCAGAAATTGGTGAAGACAATGTTTATCAAACCACTTTTGCAGATTTTATTAGTGCGTTTACAACCGAATTTAAAATTAAGGGAAATTTGAGTGATGTGTA
>JAFSXW010000031.1 GCA_017443885.1 Clostridia bacterium
CTTGAAGCACTAAAAAATTGAGCACTAGTTGGGTAGGCTGAATAAACGCTGTTTAAAACATCATCTAATTTTTCTTGCTTTTCTGTGAAACAAAGCAAATCGTTTAAAAATGATGGTGTGTTATTTGTATTTTTAATTTCCATTAAAGATATATTAACATAATTTACAAAAATTTGCAATTTTTTTAAAAATAAGTAAATAATTTTACATAGATTTAATAAAATGTCAAACAATTTAGGCAATTTTTTGTAAAAAATTAAAAATTTTTAATAAAATCTATTGACTTTAATTTGCTTTTTGTGTTAAGATATTGTGAAATTATGATGACTTATTATCGACATATATAAGAAAAAAGTGCGTGCTTTTGTTCTTTTTTGTTCGATATAAGCTGTTGTAAATGGCTTTTGCCAAACAATTTTAAGGAGATGAAAAACGCATTTTTGCGACTAAAATTTTTAATATAAAAGTTATCAATTTTTGTTACAAAAGTGCGTTTTTATTATCTTTTCTACAAAAAGGAGTAATTTAATGAAATCAAAATCTGTGAATGTTAAAAAAGTAAATTACGGCAGAACCGAAAGATATAAATTCGGTAAAATTGATGAAGTGCTAGATTTTCCATACTTAATGGAAGTTGCTCACGAAAGTTATAACGATTTTATAACAAATGGCATTAGAAATGTTTTAAACGACTTTTCTCCAATTCTAGACACTGAAAACCTTAATAGGGATATTAAAGATCCAGATAGGGATTGCCGTGTGGAATTATATTTCCTAGATCATTCGCTAGAAGGAACTCCAAAATACAGCGAGGCAGAATGCAAAACCAGAGATGCAACATATAGCCTTCCACTTAAAGTTAAAATTCGTTTGGTTTATAAAGAAACAGGCGAAGTTGTGGATCAAGAAGTTTTCTTTGGCGATATTCCACTTATGACAGATAATGGTTCATTTATTATAAACGGCGCAGAAAGGGCCGTTGTTTCGCAGTTGGTTAGAAGCCCTGGCGTTTATTGCAAACAAGGCGTTAATAAAACAGGCAACTTTGTTACTGAAACTTCTATTATGCCATCTCGTGGTGCATGGATTGAACTAGAAGAAGACTCTAGCGGCATAATTTATGTTCATATTGATAGAAACCGTAAACTTGTTGGTTCTATTCTTCTTCGTGGATTAGGGCTTTCTAGTGATGAAGATATTTTAGCAGTTTTTGGAAATCATCCAAGCATTGTTAAAACTCTTGAAAAAGACCCAACAAAGAGTGAAGAAGAAGCCTTAATTGAAATAAGCAAGAGATTACGCCCAGGCGAAGTTTTAAATCTTAAAGCAATTAAGCGCAACTTAGAGAAAATGTTCTATTCAACTCGTAGATATGATGTTAGTTTGGTTGGTAGATATAAATTCAACCAAAAACTTTCTCTTGCAAACAGAATTGAAGGAAAAACTCTTGCAGAAGATGTTAAACTTGGCAAAAAGTTACTTGCCAGCGCTGGTGAAATTGTTTCTGGCGAAACAGCAATGGCTATTCAAAATGCCGGCATAAATAGAGTTGCAGTTGTTGGCAAAAATGGCCCATTCACCATTATTGGAAACAACCAAGTTGAACTTAAAGCATACACAGGATTTAATCCTGATGAATTTAATATTGATAGATTTATTCATCTTCCAACATATCTTGAACTAACAAAAGATTGCAAAACACAGGAAGAAAAGAAACAAGTTTTAAGAGATAATCATGATGAACTTATTGGCAGACACCTTCTTTTAGATGATATTATTGCAACATATAACTATCATCTCAGTATTGGCGAAGGACTTGGTGAGTTAGATGATGTTGACCACCTTGGAAATCGTCGTGTTAAAGCCGTTGGTGAACTTTTAACAAACCAATTCTTCACAGCTATGGCAAAACTTGAAAGAGTTATCACCGAAAGAATGCAGGTTCAAAATGTAAACGAAGTTAGTCCAAGTTCATTAATTAATGTTAGAGCAATTAGCTCAACAATTCGTGAATTCTTTGGTTCTAGCCAAATGAGCCAGTTTATGGAGCAAACAAACCCAATTGCTTCACTTACTCATAAAAGAAGAATTTCTTCCCTAGGGCCTGGCGCTCTTACAAGAGAAAGAGCTGGCTTTGAAGTTCGTGATGTGCACTACACACACTATGGACGCCTTTGCCCTAATGAAACACCAGAAGGCCAAAACATTGGATTAATTAACTCGCTTGCAACTTATGCAAAACTTAATAAATATGGCTTCCTAGAGGCTCCATATAGGAAAATAGATAAAGCAACTGGCAAGGTTACAAAAGAAGTTGTTTACATGAGTGCTGATGTGGAAGAGAAATATGTTATTGCGCAAGCAAACGAGCCAATAGCAGAAGATGGCACTCTTGCAAATGAAAGAATTATTTGCCGTAAGAAAGGCGAAATTGTGGAACTTCCTAAGAGCCAAATTGATTTTATTGATGTTAGCCCAAAGGAACTTATTAGTATTGCAACAACTCTAGTTCCATTTATTGAAAACGATGACGCAACTCGTGCGATGATGGCTTCAAACATGCAACGCCAAGCCGTTCCTCTTCTAAAAACAGAAGCACCTATTATTGCAACTGGAACAGAACATAGAATTGCTGTTGATAGTGGCATAATGGTTGTTAGCAAAACAGAAGGCACTGTTAAATATGCAAGTGCAGATAAAATTATTGTTACAAATAAAGATGGCGGGGAAGAAACCTACACTCTTACAAAATTTGTTCGTTCAAACAACGGAACATGTATGATTCAAAAACCAATTGTTAAGACTGGCGAAAAAGTTAAAGTGGGCGATGTTTTAGCCGATGGCCCTTCAACTAATAATGGAGAACTTTCAATTGGTAAAAACATCTTAGTTGCCTTCATGCCTTGGGAAGGATATAACTTTGAGGACGCAATACTTATTAGTGAAGAACTAGTTGAAGAAGATGTTTTAACCAGCGTTCACATTGAAGAATATGAACAAGACGCAAGAGACACTAAACTTGGCCCAGAAGAAATAACAAGGGATATTCCTAATGTTAGCGAAGAAGCCCTAGCAAACCTAGATGAAAACGGAATTATTATGGTTGGTGCCGAAGTTGTTCCTGGCGATATCTTGGTTGGTAAGGTTACTCCAAAAGGCGAAACAGAACTAACCCCAGAAGAAAGATTGCTTCGTGCAATATTTGGGGAAAAAGCAAGAGAAGTGAGAGACACTAGCCTTCGTGTTCAACATGGTGAAGGTGGTGTTGTAGTTGATGTTAAGGTGTTCACTCGTGAAAACAAAGATGAACTTCCAACTGGCGTAACTAAACTTGTTCGTGTTTATATTGCTCAAAAGAGAAAAATGAGCGTTGGTGATAAAATGTCTGGTAGACATGGAAACAAAGGTGTTGTTTCAAGAATTCTTCCAAAAGCAGATATGCCTTTCCTTCCAGACGGAACACCTATTCAAATTCTATTAAACCCTCTTGGCGTGCCATCTCGTATGAATATTGGTCAGCTTCTTGAAGTTCACTTAGCTCTTGCTTGCAAGGCAATGAATTGGAAAATTGCAACACCAGTATTTGATGGTGCAAAAGAAGACGAAATTCAAAGATTACTTGTTGAAAACGGCTTCCCAGCAGATGGTAAACTTCAACTTTATGATGGAAGAACTGGTGAACCATTTGAAAATAGGGCAACAGTTGGATATATGTATATGCTAAAACTTCATCACCTTGTTGATGATAAAATGCATGCTCGTAGCATTGGACCATACTCTATGGTAACTCAACAACCACTTGGCGGCAAGGCGCAATTTGGTGGTCAAAGATTTGGTGAAATGGAAGTTTGGGCTCTTGAAGCTTATGGCGCAGCCAATGTTCTTCAAGAAATGCTAACTGTTAAATCTGATGATGTTATGGGTCGTGTTAAAACTTATGAATCTATTGTTAAGGGCGAAAACATCACAGAACCTGGTATTCCAGAATCATTTAAAGTGCTAAATAAAGAACTTCAAGGTTTGGCACTAGATGTGAAAGTTCTAACAGAAGATAAACAAGAAATTGAACTTAAAGAACTTCCAGATGAAATTAAAGAAAATATCGACATTCGTGCAGAAAAGAAGAAACAGCAAGAAGAAGTTGATGTTGAACTAGAAGATCCATATCTTGGAACTAACGACTTAGAACATGATATTATGGGTGTTACTATGTCGCAAGAAGAAGATGTTGATTCTCTATTTGATTTAGATGACGATATTTAATTAGAAAATAAAGTGGACTTTTCCACATAAGGAGAAAATATGTTTGAATTAAACAATTTTGATTCTATGAAAATAACCTTAGCCAGCCCAGAAAAAATTAGAGAGTGGAGCCATGGCGAGGTTACAAAACCAGAAACAATAAATTATAGAACTCAAAAACCAGAAAGAGATGGTCTTTTCTGCGAACGCATTTTCGGACCAACTAAAGATTGGGAATGCCATTGCGGAAAATATAAAAGAGTTCGTTATAAAGGTGTTGTTTGCGATAAGTGTGGTGTTGAAGTTACAAGTTCTAAGGTTCGTCGTGAAAGAATGGGGCATATCGAGCTGGTTAGCCCAGTTTCTCACATGTGGTATTTTAAAGGCGTTCCTTCAAGAATCGGTCTTCTTCTAGAACTTCCAGTTAAGCAACTAGAACAAGTTTTATATTTCACTTCATTTATTGTTACTGATCCGGGCACAACTGATTTTGAAATGAAGCAAGTTATCAACGACAGAGAATATCGTGAAGCCGTTGAAAAATTTGGCCCAAAATCTTTTAAAGCCGGAATGGGTGCTGAAGTTATTAAAGAGCTTCTTTCTAAAATAGATATTGAAGAAGAAACAAGAATAACTCGTGAAATTGTGAACAATTCTAAGGGGCAAAAGAAACTTAAAGCTGCAAAACGCCTTGGAATTCTTGAAGCGTTTAGGCAAGGTGGAAGCAAGCCAGAATGGATGATTCTAGATGTGCTTCCTGTTATTCCACCAGATATTCGCCCTATGGTTCAACTAGATGGCGGAAGATTTGCAACAAGCGATCTTAACGACCTTTATAGAAGAGTTATAAACAGAAACAACCGTCTTAAAAAACTTATTGAACTAGGCGCACCTGATATTATTATTAGAAATGAAAAGCGTATGCTTCAAGAAGCCGTAGATGCTCTTATTGATAACGGCAGAAGAGGCAAAGCAATAAGCGGAGCTAGCAACCGTGAACTTAAATCTTTATCTGCACTTCTTCGTGGTAAGCAAGGTAGATTTAGGCAAAACCTTCTTGGAAAGCGTGTTGACTATTCTGGCCGTTCGGTTATCGTTGTTGGCCCAAGCCTTAAAATTTATCAATGCGGACTTCCAAAAGAAATGGCACTTGAACTATTTAAGCCATTTGTTATGAAACGCCTTGTTGATTTAAACCAAACTCATAATATTAAAAGTGCTAAGAGAATTGTTGAAAGAGCAAGACCAGTTGTTTGGGATGTTCTTGAAGATGTTATTAAAGATCACCCAGTTCTTTTAAACCGTGCTCCAACACTTCATAGGCTTGGTATTCAAGCATTTGAACCAGTGCTTGTTGAGGGAAGAGCAATTAAACTTCACCCACTAACATGTACTGCATTTAACGCCGACTTCGATGGAGACCAAATGCCAGTTCACGTTCCACTATCACTTGAAGCACAAGCAGAAGCAAGATTCTTGATGATTGCTTCGAATAACATTTTAAAACCAAGCAATGGTGAACCAATCACAGTTCCAACTCAGGATATGATACTTGGTAACTACTATTTAACATACGCTAAAGACGGCGCAAAGGGCGAAGGCAAAACATTTAGCGATGCCGATGAAGCAATTCTTGCATATTCTAATGGCGATATTGAACTTCAATCAAAAGTGAACATTCGTGTTCAAAAGATGATAGATGGCAAGATGTATTCTAAACGCCTAAACACAACAGTTGGAAGAGTTATATTTAACCGTGAAATTCCACAAAATCTAGGCCTAACCCCTAGAAACACCCCAGAGGATATGTTAAACCTAGAAGTTGATTATCCTTGTGGTAAAAAGCAAATTCAAAAGATTATTAAAGCTTGCTATGACAACCTTGGCCCAACAGAAACAGCAAAAATGCTTGATAGAATTAAAGAGATGGGCTATAAATATTCAACAAAAGCCTGCATCACTGCATGCTTGTTTGATGTTAAGGTTACTCCAAAGCGTGGCGAAATTATTGAAAAGGCAAATCAGGCTTCACTTCTTATTGAAAAGCAATATAAGCGTGGTTTAATTACAAACTATGAAAAAGCTGAAAAATTAACAGATGCATGGAACACAGCAATGGGCGAAATGGAAAAAGCTGTTATGGCAGAATTTGGCCCAACAAACCCACTAAAAATGATGGTTGACTCTCAGGCTCGTGGTAATGCGGGAAATATGTGCCAGCTAGCAGGTCTTCGTGGCATAATGGTTTCAACATCTGGAAAAGTTATTGAAGTGCCAATTAGATCTTGCTTTAAATCAGGCCTAAGCGTTATTGAATACTTCATTGCAACGCGTGGTGGTCGTAAAGGTATGGTTGATAAGGCTCTTAAAACGGCTGATGCCGGTTATTTAACAAGAAGGCTTGTTGATGTTGCGCAAGAAGTTGTTGTTGATGATGAAGATTGCTTTGCAAGCCTTGGCGAAAAAATTAAAGGTGCAGAAGTTAGCGCAATATTTGATAGTGGAAGAGAAGTTGAAAGCCTAAAAGATAGAATTTATGGCCGATTCCCAACAAAAGATGTTGTTGATCCTGCAACTGGCGAAGTTCTTGCAAAAGGCAATGAAATGATAACCCTAGAGCAAGCAACAAACATTGAAAAAGCTGGAATTAAAAGCGTTGAAATTAGAACGGTGTTCACTTGTAAATCTAAACACGGCGTTTGTGCAAAATGCTATGGAAGAAACATGGCAAGCCGTGATCCTGTTAAGGTTGGTGAGGCAGTTGGTATTATTGCAGCTCAATCAATTGGTGAACCAGGAACACAGCTAACGATGAAAGTCTTCCAAGCTGGTGGAACGGCTTCTGCTGCCGATATTACGCAAGGTCTTCCAAGGGTTGAAGAAATCTTTGAAGCTAAAAAACCAAAGGGCGTTGCAGTTATTAGTGAAGTTAGCGGAAAGGTTAAAACCGTTAGTGAAGCAAAACAACTTGTTGTTGTTGAAATGGCTGATGGCAACGAAATTAGCTATGCAATTCCTTATGGCGTTAAATACATTGTTCATGAAGGCGACACTGTTGAACCAGGTTCAATGTTCACAGAGGGCCCACTAAACCCACATGATATTCTAAAAACTCGTGGTGTTAAGGGTGTTCAAGATTACATTATGCGTGAAGTTTTAAAAGCTTATAAACTTTATGGCGTTGATGTTAACGATAAACACATTGAAATTATTGTTCGCCAAATGCTTAGAAAAGTTAAGATTGATGACAGTGGCGACACAACTCTTCTTCCTGGTGATTTAGTTGATATCTTCAAATATGAAGAAGAAAACGAAAAAGTTTTAGCAGAAGGCGGAGCTCCTGCAATGGCTCACAGAGTATTGCTTTCAATCACAAAAGCTGCTCTTGCAACAGAAGGCTTCTTATCTGCTGCTTCCTTCCAGGAAACAATAAGAGTGCTTACTGATGCTGCAATTAAGGGCAAAGAAGATCCACTAATTGGATTAAAAGAAAATGTTATTATCGGTAAACTTATTCCTGCAGGAACAGGCCTCAGAAGATATCGTGATGTTGTTCCTAGCCAGCAAGGAGTAATCACTAAAGAAGAAGTTGAAACACCTTCAAATGAGGAAACCGAAATATTAGAATAAAATAGAAAAAGCACCCAAAAATAAAGGGTGCTTTTTTAATATTGTAATGTTGACAATGTGCAATTTATATGTTAAAATTACATTAGAAATTGAAGGAGGTTAGTGTCATGGAAATTATTTTAAAACCAAACAATTCTCGTGACGATGCATCAACCAAGCAATTTTTATGTGGCCCTTGCTCACATTTGGGCGGATGCTAGGATTAGTGATGGGTTTTTCCCATCACTAATTTTGTTTTTAGGAGGTGAGTCATATGTTAAAATTATCTAAATATTCAATAATTAGTAATTATAAAAATTGTTGTTATATTTTTAATTTAAATAATGGAGCATTGCTTAAAATTTCTAAAAATGTTGCAAATAATTTACAATCAAGAAGAATAGAAGGTGTTTTAGCTAAAAATGAAATAGAACTGCTAAAAAAGTACGACTTTGTTGTTGAGAATAGTTTTGACAAACAGCAAAGTTTAAAAAATCAATTAACTTATTCCGTGTCAAAATATAACCATCACAAAGATTCTATTAAGATTGATTTTGCGCTAACAAACAAATGTAATTTTTGTTGCCCGTACTGCTTTGAAAAACAAGAATTAAACAAAAATTGTTGCACTAAAGAAAATGATTTGCAACAAACAGGTGAAAAATTATTTTCGTATATTAAATTTAAAATAAAAGAAGGAATAAAAAATTTAGACATAGTGTTTTATGGTGGAGAGCCAACGTTAGAGGCACAGTATGTTATAAAATTCATTAAAAGAGTTTTAACTTTATGCAAAAGCAAAAATGTTAATTTTCATTATGTTTTTGTTACCAACGGCTATTTGTTTAATGAAAAATTAATATCAAAGTTAGATCCGTCTTATTGTAAATTTATACAAATTACACTAGATGGAGAAAAGGAATTTCATAATAACAGGAGAACAAATTGTAATAAAATTAACACTTTCGATATTATAATTGAAAATATAAAGAGTTTATTAAATTATGGTTTTTATGTAGTTGTTAGGCTAAATGTAGATAAAACGAACTATAAAAGCATTAGTTCATTATTAACAAATTTAAAAAATATTATCAATAATACGTTTTTTGGTAAATTATTAACAGTTGATATCGCAAGAGTGTTTGGTAGCGAAAATTCGTTTGATTTATTAGAGTTCGAAGACAAAAGAGAGGAGCTGTATGAAATTGCTAAATCAAATAACTTAGTATCAACGAACTTGGGGTGTAAGGATCTAACAACATTTTGTATCGCAGAAAGTTTATCAAGTGATTTAGTGATTGATCAAACTGGCAGGTTATATAGGTGCTGGAATAATGTATTTAATGAGAAGCATGCCATTTGGAGCATAGATGATTTAAAAAATCATAACTATGATCCTTATGAAACTTCTGCTATAACGCTGGAATTTGTTAATGAATTATCTTTATTAAACACTAATCATGGGAAGTGTTTTGATTGCGAATATTCTAAATATTGTGGGGGGCTGTGCCCAAATGTTCGTAAACTTATAAAAGAGGGTAAAGAAAGAAATATTTATAAAAATGATGATTGTAAATTAATCATGAATAAGAGGATTACACAATTAATAAGGTGGAAGTTAGAAGAACATGATAAATGTAAATAATTTAACAATAGAAACATTAACTGGCAGGCATCTAGTTGAAAAACTATCATTTATTTTAAATGATGGTGATAAATTGGCAATAATAGGTGAAGAAGGAAATGGTAAATCCACAATTTTAAAGGCTATTTATAATAAAAAATTGATAGAAAGTTATTGCAACGTGAGTGGAAATATTAATATTAATAGTGCAAATATAGGATTTTTAGAGCAGAAGTTGGATCCTATGTGGGATAATTGTGATGTGCTTGAATATCTTTTAAAAGACTCACCAAATGGCGATTATAATTATGAAAGATACAATCAAATAGATAAAGCCTATAAAATTTTTACAAAATATAAACTTAATAATTCATATATAGATGATGCCAAGATTATAGGGACACTTTCTGGTGGAGAAAAAGTAAAATTGCAATTAGCAAAGCTACAATTCTTAGATTATGATGCTTACTTTTTAGACGAGCCAACCAATGATTTAGATATAGAAACATTGGAAAAACTCGAGAGTTTTATGCTATCTACTAATAAGCCAATAATGTTTATATCACATGATGAAACACTACTTGAAAATGTGGCCAATGGTGTTTTACATATAGAGCAGTTAATTAAAAAGTCTAAGCCTAAATATACTATTTTTAAGGGTGGCTACAATGAATATGTTGAGCAACGCAAGAGATTAATAGAACATCAAACACAGATGGCATATAGTCAGCGCCGAGAAAAAGAAAAAAAAGAAGAAATTTTACGACAGATAAAACAGAAAGTTGAAAACGCACTAGTTGCGGCAAAAAAAGACCCATCTTCTGGTAGAATCATAGCAAAAAAAATGGCAAACATTAAAGCGCAAGAAAAACGCTATGATGAAGAGGAATTAATAGAAATTCCAAATGTTGAAGAGGCTATCAAATTGGTTGTTGATGAGTCGGTTACATTGCCAACAAAAAAGGAAGTTTTAAAATTAAACATACCTTTTTTGACAATAGAATCCAAGACATTATCAAAAGATGTTGAATTAACAATTATAGGGCCGAAAA
>JAFSXW010000002.1 GCA_017443885.1 Clostridia bacterium
GGGTTGAAGTGAAACAATGGGAATATGCTTTTAATGAGGAGGCGCAAAGCACTTATTCGTGGTTACTAGGCTTAATTAAATATTGTGCTGATAATAATAAAAAATTAAATGCGCAGGAAATGGCAACTTTTGTTAAACAGAAAACAAAATATAAATATAGTGATGAGATCGTTGCACATCTTTTAGGTTCTAAAAATTATATTGATTCAAAAGATTCTTTCGATTTTCAGGAACTTAAAAGGGTAAATGCTAAGAAGACTCTTTTAACAAATGCTGGCATAAATAGCAATAAAAGTGAAGAAGTATTTAAAGATAGATAAAAATTAAAGTTTTATAGGAAGATTATTATGGTTGCATTTTGATATAATATAACCAAGCAAAATTATTATGAGATTATATCAAATGCTAATATGAACAACAAATTATTCTTTTTTAAAGCGCAGAAAGTTTCTGTGCTTTTTTTATTGATTCACTTATTAGTGTTATTTTGCGTAAAATGCAGTGTGCAATATTTTTTTGCACAAAAAGTGAGGGTTTAAGTATGCCACAATTTGAGATAATTGGAGGAAATACACTAGGCGGAAACTTAAAAGTGGAAACTAGTAAAAATGCAGTTTTGCCCATTATTGCAGCCTGTATTTTAACTGACGAAGAAGTTGTTTTAAAAGATGTTCCGGAAATTAGCGATGCTTTTAAAATGTTTGAAATTTTGCGTGCCATGGGTGCAAAAGTTCAATTAGAAGATGCAACAGCAAGTATTGATTGTAGCACGATTACCAAATTTGAAATTCCATCGTTTCTTGCAAAAGAAATTCGTTCTTCAATTTTTATGCTGGGCCCACTTATTGCAAAATATAAGCGAGCAAGGGTGGCATATCCGGGCGGGTGTGATATAGGCGCTCGCCCGATAGACCTTCATTTATATGGTCTTAAAGAACTAGGAGTAATAATTAGTGAAGCTTATGGATTTATTGATTGCTATGCAGAAAAGATAATTCCTAGTGTTGTGCATTTAGATTATCCAAGTGTTGGGGCAACAGAAAATATTATGATGGCAAGTGTGCTTTCGCCAGGGAAAACGGTTATTATAAACTCGGCAAAAGAACCAGAAATTGTGGATTTGGCTTCCTTTATAAACTCAATGGGAGGCAGGGTTTCTGGGGCAGGAACAAGCACAATTATAATAGAAGGAGTAAGTTGCCTTCATGGCACCACTTACACGCCAATTAGCGATAGGATAATTGCTGGAACATACCTAATAGCCGCAGCGATAACTGGTTCTAGTTTAACAATTTCAAACGCAAAAATTGAAGATAATAATATTCTTATTAATAAATTGCGTAATTCTGGTTGCTATTTTAGGGCAGAAAGTGATAAAATACACATAGAGGCAAATTCTAGGCTCTCTTCTATTCAAACAATAAACACACAGCCTTATCCTGGGTTTCCAACAGATTTGCAGGCGCAAATTATGGCTTTAGAAACAGTGAGTGATGGAGTGAGTGTTATAACCGAAAACTTGTTTGAAACTCGCTTTAAGCATGTGCCAGAACTTATGAAACTGGGTGCAAATATTACTTTAAAAGGTAATATGGCTATTGTAAGAGGGGTTAAAGAATTGTATGGCGCAGAAGTGAGTGCCACAGATCTTAGGGGTGGAGCAAGTTTAGTTTTAGCTGGCTTAGTTGCCAAAGGTAAAACAACAATAAGCAATATAGAGTTTATTGATAGAGGTTATCCAAAACTTGAAGAAAAACTTGCAAGTGTTGGCGCCAATATAACTAGAATTTAGCTTTAAAAAAGGGGCAAAAAAATGCTAAAAAGCAAAAGAAAATTAGTTATTACTTTGAGTGTTGTTGGTGTAATAATTTTATTACTAATCCTTTCTAGTGCATTATTTTCTCTAAAAACTGTAACAGTAGATTTTGCCACTATAAATTCTGATAGTGCTAATTCTGTGTTAATCAATTATGATAAAGATGAAATTGTGAAGGTGGGAAATTTTGCCTATAATAAAAATATTTTATTTATAAGCTATTCTGGGGCAAAAGATCGAATTGAAAAGGCATTTCCTTTCGCAAAAGTTCAAGGTTTCACTCGCCATTTTCCATCTAGCGTTGTGGTTACATTAACAGAACGAGAGCCTGTTATTAAAGTGGCAAGAACTGATGGCAAATGGGTTATTTTAGATGATGAACTAAAAGTTTTAATGATATCAAATTCACTTTCAGAATATTATGCAAATTTGCCAACATTAGATAGCACTGCTTTAAATGTTAATGGCGTTGAAGAAGGGAGTTTTGTTTCTAGCAATTATTTGAGTGAAGCCCTTCATAATATTAAACGAGGCATAACGGATAACGATGTTAATTTAAATATGAAAACTATTAGTTCAATTTCTATTGAACCTGGCGAAAGCTCGCTAAATTATCATATAAATATAGTATTAAATGACGGATGCAAAATTGTTTTAAAAGGTCTGAATAATCTTGCAGAAAAATCACTTGGAACCTTTAAACGATATAAAACCGATGTTAGAACAAACACCACCACATATCCGGATATAACAAAAGTAACAATTTCTGTTGAATCCGATTACACTCTTAAAAATGGAATAATTAGCGTTAAAATAGCAAGTTAACAAAAAGGGCAACTATATTTAGTTGCTTTTTTTTAATTACAATGCGTTATAATCAAATTGAGTTATAATAAAATTTGGCGGATTTTGGTATAATTTGTCGCAGGCTGGGTAAAATAATGGTAATGCAAGGCAAAAAGCGCATTAAAGAATTATTCTTTAAACCTCTAATATAAGGCGCATGTAGTGTTGTTTTGCAAAAAAAAGGGGGATTTATGAAAGAGTTTTTAGGTTGCGTTCTAACTTCTATGCTTCTTGGCGCTACCATTGGTGCTGTTATTGTTACTAAAAATAAAGAAGTGGCAGAATATGTTAAAAAGGGAACTAAAATGGTGGAAGACAAAGTGGAAGATTTAACAGATACTTTTAGCAACTCAAAAAAGAAAAGTAAATAGTTCCCAAAAAATTTAAAAGTTAGTTCAATTTATTGGACTAACTTCTTTTTTTATGTTAAAATAAACTCGTAAAAGGAGTGGTTAGTGAAAAAACTTGGGCTAGATATAGGAACGGTTAGAATTGGTATCGCAACAAGTGATGCACTTAACATAATTGCTTCTAGCCACAGCGTGTATAAACGCAAGTTTTTAAAGGGTGATGCCGGCTATATTGCAAATCTTGCAAAAAGCCTAGAATGTGATGAAATAATAATTGGCAAACCTTTAAAACTTGATGGCACGGAAGGGCAAAGCGTTCAAATGGTAACTGAATTTGCAAATGCTTTAAAAGAATTTACTGATATTCCTATTATATTTCAAGATGAAAGGCTTTCAACTGTTTCGGCAGAAAGAATGCTAATTGAAGGCGGGGTTAGAAGGCAAAAAAGAAAAGATTTAATTGATAGCATTGCTGCAACGGTTATTCTTCAAAATTATCTTGATAAACCTAAAAAATAAGCCATATTTTAGGTTGGCTTATAAAATGCTGTTTAGCAAAAATAAAAGTGGCAAAAATATAGCCATAAGAAAGGAGAATTAAAATGAGTAATGAAAAAGATTTAAAAAAGGAACTTCCAAAATCAATTGATCATATGGAAAATGATGACGATGATATTGTAACTTTGATGAGTGCAGAAGGCGAAGAAATTGATTTTGTTGAGGTTGCGGGTATTGCTCTTCAAAATAATTTTTATGCAATTTTGCAACCAGTTGAATTGCTTGAAGGCATGGAAGAAGATGAAGCCTTAGTTTTTAAAGTAACAAAAGGCAAAGATGGCGAAGATAAATTTGAAATCGAATTAGATGATACTGTTATCGATGCTGTTTTTGAAGAATATAACCGCTTGTTAGACGAAGCCGAAGGGCAAGAATAATCTTATAATTAAAAAAATATAATTAAAAACCAAAGTCAAGAATTTTGTTGACTCTGGTTTTTTTGTGCTTTTAAATTTTTGTTTTTTACTTTTTTTTTGCGAGGATTGTAGTGTTTTTAATGTTTAAAGAATAGTTGCTCAATATATAATATATAGGCATTTATATAGGCATGATATAGGCTTTAAAATTTTTAATCTTGACAAAATGCAAAGCAAGTGGTATCATATGCGTAATAATAAATTTTAAAAGCAATAGGGGGCTTTTTATGAAAAAAGAAACAAAAAACAGATTTAAAGCAGCAACCCTTGCAGGGATTATTTTGGCTGCAACGATTTATGGAACTTCTTGCAATGCAAAAACAGAAAATAATAACACTAATGCCACAACAAAAGTTGAATATTCAATACCACAAGAGTATATTATTGATGTTCCTAATGATGACATTTTTAATAGGCCAGAAGAAGAATTAAGAGAAGAGTATAACCGATTAGAAGATTTTCTATATAATGAACTAGACCCATCAATTTTTCGCAATGAACGTGAATATCAAGAGTTAGTTCTTATTAATTCTAAATGTTCAGGAGATATTAAAAGGTTAGAACTTGGAGAAGATGCTAAGTCTTTAAAGGTACAATTAGAAATCGCTGAAATAAAGAGAAAGCAAGACGCAAATAGAAAACAGATGGAGAAACAAGGGGCTATAGTTGACTACCTAAAAGAAAAACGTCAAGAAATAAAACAAAGATTAGAAGATATAAATAACGAATATAAAAGGCAAGTTGAAGAGAGAAAAGCAGAAAAATCGCAAAACCCACAAAAATAGTTTTTTTAAAAGCACCACAAAAAGTGGTGCTTTTTTATTTTTCTAAACCGAGTAAATAATCGGTGGACACACCGAATATTTTTGCTAATTTAACAACAATTTCAATATCAGGCCAACTTTTACCAAGTTCCCATAGAGAAATAGAATCTTGAGTAGTATTTAGCATGCTTGCTAATGTTGTTTGGCTTAAACCACATTGGAGTCTAAGTTCTTTTATAGTTTTTCCAATATTTATTTCCATAATAAAACTTTACGAAAAATATTCGTAATTTTGTTGACTTACGAAGAATATTCGTATAAAATCGAATTTGATAATAACAAATGTTAATAACATAAATATAATCTGCTGCTAATTTAAAAATCTGACAATTGTTGTTAAATTATGCAAAAGGGGGAAATTGATATGAAAATAAAAGAATTTAGAACAATTTATTAAAAAAATAGATTGTTTTTTTAATTTAAAATTTTAAAAAAGGGAGAAAAATATGGAAAATAAAAAAAGAAAAATTTCAGAAAAATTGATTATTTTAATTTGCTTAATTTCAATTTTATTAGTGGCAGCAGTTGTTGTAGGTATTATTCTTATTACAAACAGCGTGCACAATAAAAATATTTTAAGCAAAGTAGATAATGCAAAAACAGCACTGGGTGCTGAATGTTATAATAACATTGAAGATGATACATATTTTTGTGTAAAAGATGGAGATAATGAAGTTTGGTTTAAATATGTTAATGGTGAAGTAATAAAAACAGAAAAACAGGACAGCTTTGATACATATTACATAAAACTAAACAATTCTGATGTTAGCATAGATGAAAATATAACTATTTACACGCCTATTGTAAAAGCGGTGGAAAGAAAAATTAATTCTTATTTAACAGAAACAATGGCCACAACATACAAGGATATTGCAGACGCATGTAATAACTTATCAAATTTATTCATAAAAGTTTTAAATAATCCAAATGGTTATAAGTTTGCTTATAGCATAGAAAATAATGCAGTATTACTTGTAAATAGCGATATGACAGAAATTGTTTATTCTTCAACAAATATTGAAGAAATACCAGAAGATGTGAAACTAATTGTTGGTGCAAACATCAACAATGCAAATGATTTGATAGCTTTTTCAAATATTTCTAATTTATATAACAGTGAAACAAAAGCCGCAACTGAAGAAAATATTTATGTTTATAATAAACCTATTGTGGTGTTAAATATCAACAATAACATTGATATTGCGACATCTAATGATGCGTTTAAACCGATTGCGAACTGGGATTCTTTATGGTCTTCAAATTGGCAAGAAATTTTAATATTAATTAATGGAAATAATAAAACTATTTCTAATATTAATGATGCACTAGTGGGTAATATTTCAGCTGGCTCTATGATTAGAGACATTAATTTAAAATATAAAATAGGTTCAGAAGAAGAACCAATGACTAATAGTGCAACGCCAAATAACGCTCCAAAACAAATTTTCCATTTTGGTCTTATAGCAAAAACTCTAACAAAAAATGGTGAAATAAAAACACAAGACAATATTTTAGTAACAAATATCAAAGTTGGTGGTAAAGTTTATTTAAAAGATTTAAGTGGATCACCATCAATTAATGATGTTGGGGCTTTATTTGGAATGGTTGCTAATGGTTCTGCAACGGGTGATAATAAATTATTTACATTTAATAATTGCTCTTTATTTATGGATGAAGGAGATTATATAGGGTTCGAAGGTGATAATCCGGAAATTTTTGCTCTTTTAATTGGAAATCCAGAAAAAAATCAATTTGAGTGGACAGACATTACATATAGTGAAGAAAATATTCATAATATTTTCAATTCGCTTGCAAATAAGTATCCTCACGTAATGCCTTATATTGGAGTAATCGCATAGTTTAGGGAGGGGGATATGAAAACAAAAAATATAGTTGCCTTTATTTCGTTGGTTATATTTGTTTTAAGTTGCTCGATTTTTATGCCTAAAGCACTACAAAATCAAAGCGATGTGGCATATGCTGAGATTGGAACAAATATGTTTGAAGGGCCATTTTTCTATACAGGAATGACCACTACCACTTATAGATATTTTGAAGAAAAGGCAAATGATAATAGCAATACTTCCACAAAAAACACCGTTAATATTGATGATACTAAAACAATAACCGTAACAGAAGAACAAGTGTTGTCTTATTGGCTTCACACACCTATTAATTATAATCCAGAAAAGAGTTATCCTGTTATTGTTTATTGTTCTGGAAGTGGTTGTACTATATTTGAGCATGAAAATTATGCCACAGTAAGGCAGATTACAACATCAAGTGAAGAATTCAAAAATAGCCCATACTCGGCTTATTATAGACAGTCTGTTTATTATGGGGAACAATTTTGGATATGTGGATATAAAGACATAAATGGTAATTGGGTTGGATCAACAACCACGCCAGGTAATTCGGGTGGCGGAAATGCTGCTTTATTAGAGCAATGGTATGATTTGGTTTACACTCAAGGAAAAGAAGAATATGATGCTTTTATTATTTATATTCAACCTGAAGATGAAGCATGGTGGGAAAATCATAGCAACTTAAATGCACTTTGCATACACACAATGGCACAAGCAAAAGAAATATGCGAAGAATACTCAGATGAAATTGTGACTTATTCTGGCGGGAATTATAGCAGTGGTTATATTGCAAAAGAATTATCTGCTAATGTTTTTTCACAGCTAACAGTGCAATTAATTGATAAATTAATGCAGAATTATAATATTAATCCACAAAGGCAATATTTATCAGGCTTTTCATTAGGGGCAATGTTTAGTTTTGATACTATTTGCCATTATCCTGATAGATTTGCATGCGCTATGTTTAGCGGTTTGCCTTCGTCTGATATCACGGAAGATAATGCTAAAAATTTAACTAACATGAATATATGGACATTTAATGGGTCAAATGATTTTTGTAATAAAAATTTTAGCATAGATTTTATTAATAAAGTTAATGAAGCAAAAGAAAATTATGGTGGCACCGGAACTGCATTATCAACCATTTGCAGTGGTGGACATTCTGGAACTTATCTTACGGGTTCTGGGACATATGTTAGTGGTAGCAATTTTACTAAAGATTCAACAGAAATTATAGACTTTATGTTTAATTCTGTTAGAGGAAATGTAAAGACAGTAAAACAAATGAATAACATAAAATCCGTAGAGAAGATTTCAATTGATGCAAAAATTTCTAGTTCTGCAAATTTATCAACTGCGTATGATATCGTATTTATCTCAACCATGCCATTAGGAGATTATTCTAGTTATGGCTTTGCTTTAACCACAAGTGAAGATATAACTATTGGTAATCGCACACAAAAATTAGTTTCATTAGGAATGTCAAGGAATGTAAACTTAATTCTAAACGGTGAAAATGTTAGCATAAATGCTAATGAATATAATTCGGCGTATATTTACACATATATCTTAACAAAAGTGCCCCAAAATATTAATTCTTTTGCCGTTAGAAGTTTTGCTACAAGTGGATCAGAAACATATTATAGCCATTCATTTAATATTAGTGTGAATTTGGAAAATAATTCAACACATGTGGAGGTGGTTTAATATGAAGAGAAAAAGCATTTACATAACTTCAATAGTTTGTTTAACTATTTTAATTTTAACTTCAATCACATTAATATTGGTTTTTACAACAAATAGGCCAAAAAGTATTAACACGCAACAAGAGATTAGCGTTGTGGAAACAGACATAACTAAAGCAAATAATATGAATGAAGCATTAGAAGAATATTCACAAATAAAAACAGTAGAAACAGTGAGTGATGTTGTTATGGCGGTTTATAAAAAGAATATAAATTTTGTTTCAATTGATGAAAATAATAGATATTATTGGGATAGCGTAAACAATAAAATTTTGTGTGTGAATAGCGAAAATGAAGTTTTAAATATTGAAAATTATGACACCACAAATATTGCTGATTGGTTTTTATTAAACTTTGAAGAAGGAAATCTGTCGGGTAATATCTCATCTTATGAGGATATTTTTAATGATTAAAGATTAAACAAAATAAATAATGCTTAACAATAGCATCTAGAATATCAAGAGATTTTATAAAATTTATTTTTTCAATTCTCTTGATATTTTTTTTGCAGTGTGGTATATTATGGTATCACACCTTGGGCAGATAAGTTTGGCGTTGTTGCCTATGTGCTTAATTTAAGTGCAGGTTGCCTTATTTAAATGAAGCCCTTGGGAGGGAAATAAAAACAAGGAGGAAAAAGAAAAATGAGCGTTGTATCAATGAAACAATTGCTTGAAGCTGGTGTTCATTTTGGTCATCCAACTAGAAAATGGAACCCAAAAATGAAAAAATATATTTTCACCGCTAGAAACGATATTCATATTTTAAACCTTGAAACTACTGTTGGTTTAATTGATGAAGCATACGATTTTGTTAAAAGCGTTGCAGAAAGCGGAAAATCTGTTTTATTCGTTGGCACTAAAAAACAAGCAAAAGATGCAATCATAGAAGAAGCACAGCGTTGCGGTCAGTTCTATATGGGCAATCGTTGGTTAGGGGGAACTCTTACAAACTTTAAAACCATTAGAGCAAGAGTAGATCGTTTAAACAAACTTAATTCTATGGAGCAAACAGGTGAGTTTGACCTTCTTCCAAAGAAGGAAGTTGCAAAACTTAAAGCCGAAAGAGATAAACTTGAAGAAAACCTTGGCGGAATTAAAGATATGCACACTATGCCTGGTGTTTTATTCGTTGTTGACCCTAAAAAGGAATACATTGCAGTTAGAGAAGCAAGAAGCCTAAATATTCCAATTGTTGGTTTAGTGGACACTAATTGCGATCCTGATGATGTTGATTATGTTATCCCAGGCAACGACGATGCTATTCGTGCCGTTAAACTTATTGCTGGCGCAATGGCAGATGCTGTAATTGTTGCTAAAGAAGGCGAAGAAGGTTTAGCTAAACGCAAAGAAGCAGAAGCAGCTGCTGCTGGCGAAACAGTTGAAACTTCTAGCGAAGCTGAAGGCGAAACAAATATGGCAGAAGCACTAGCAAAAGAAGAACAATCTGCAAAAGCAGAAAAAACAGAAAACGAATAAGATAGGGGGAATTTTTTATGTATACATCTAAAGATGTTATGGAACTTCGTGAAAGAACAGGCGTTGGCATGCTTAAATGCAAAGAAGCGCTTGATGCAACCGAAGGCAACATGGAAAAAGCAATTGAATACCTTCGCGAGAAAGGTATTGCAAACGCTGCTAAAAAAGAAGGCAGAATTGCAGCAGAAGGCATTGTTGAAAGTTATATTCATCAAGGCGGAAAAATTGGCGTTTTGCTTGAAGTAAACTGCGAAACCGATTTCGTTGCAAAATCTGATGACTTTAAGGCATTAGTTCACGATATTGCAATGCACATTGCAGCCGCTGCTCCACTTTATGTTAGCGACGCAGAGGTTGATCAGAACGCGCTTGCTAAAGAGCGTGAAATTTTCCGTGCTCAAGCATTGAACGAAGGAAAACCAGAAGCCGTTGTTGATAAAATGGTTGAAGGCAGAGTTAAAAAATATCTTAAAGAAGTTTGTTTATACGATCAGATGTTTGTTAAAGATCCTTCTAAAGATATTAGAACTCTTGTTAACGAAGCAATCTCTAAAATTGGTGAAAAAATCACAATTAGAAGATTTGTTCGCTTTGTTATGGGCGAAGGCCTAGAAAAAAGAAGCGAAAATTTTGCTGATGAAATTAAGAAGCAAATCCAAGGCTAAAAAAACGCCGACATTTGGCGATATAAACCAAAATTAAAAAAGACCCGAACCAGACGCACGTACAAGGAGTACGCTTATCTGGTATCGGGCTTTTTATTTTACTTTCTCTCATCCAAATTTCGGCGTTTTTGCAATTTAATAATTTATTGTTGCCTTGTTCTTCATCAAAATATTGCTGTTTTTTTAATGTAAAATAATTTTGTATGCATGCACTAAAGAGCGAGGCGAACAAAACGGATTTTTAGATTATTGAATAACTTAAATCAAGTGGTTTTTGCAAATTTATTGTATATAACTATTGAATTATA
>JAFSXW010000032.1 GCA_017443885.1 Clostridia bacterium
AAAGGAAATTTAAAGAATTACTTAGATAATTTGTCTTATTTAGTTGAAACACTATGATCGATAGATTATTTATAATCTGGTATTTATAATTTGATAAAACAATTCGAATTAACTAATCATATTTTGACTAGTATAAACATTTATTTGTCAAAATTAATAAAAGAAAGTGATGCTTTACAAATTCAAGTAATTGCGTTAAGGGATTTGTATGATGAATTTCTAATTAAATCAGGACAAGAGAAAATAAAATTGATTAACTATAACGAAGAAACTGAAAAAAATGGAAAGCCTAAGGGAACTTTACTTGTTTCAAACACACAATTTTTACGAGAATATAATAAATTATTAAATTATAGGATACAAGCAATCAAAACTGCTGTAAACAATGTTCTTATATCTAAAAAAACTAAAAATAAGAATCGAAAAATGGAATCAAAATATTTTTCTTTATTAAATAAGGAAGAACAAGTGGCTGTTTATATTAATTCAGAGTTGTATATAACTATTTTTGCTTTTGAGAATATCCTAAGAAATTTTATATTTCGTATAGCAAAAGAAAATTCAATAAGCAATATTACAAGATGGTTTAATCAGGATGCCAAGGATACTTTGTCAAAATTAAAACAGGAAGAAAAAGACAATAAGTGGACACCAAGAGGTGAAAATGAATTATTCTACATTGAATTAAAGCATTTGAAAGATATAATTTGTAATCAATGGAAAATATTTTCAAAATATTTTAAAAGACAAGATTCTTTAAAAAATAAGATGGACACAATTTATGGTGTAAGATGTAAGGTTGCACATAATTCTACATCAATAACAGAAAACGAAATAACACTATCAAAAATATACATTGATGAAATTTTGACTATCATAAAATAAAAAGACGCCGTAAAATAGCGTCTTTTTTATTGTGTAAATTTTATTTAACTTGATTAATAGGTTTGCCGTTAAAATAGGCTTCAATGCTATCTATAAATAAGTCAATTCTATTATGCTCGGCCTCAAAAGTATCATAAGCTCTGTGATAAGTGCAGATAACCTTTTCGCTATCTATCAATTTTTGTGGAACTTTTTGATGTTCAACATCTTCAAGACCTATAGCAAAGAATTTTTCTGTAAATTCTGCCAAGTCGTCGAGATTTATTATCCCACCAGTTGTTGACGTAAGAATTGCATTATCCTTAATTATCTTAAATTGATTTTTACCTAGCATATTATTTGTTTCTTGTGTAAGTTTACAAGTATTGCAAACAATATCGCATTCTTTTAGCAATGTGTTTAGATCTACATCTTTTACGTTTTTATAGTTTCTTGGAGTTCTGTTATAAGCCATAATTTCAACATCAAAAGAAGATAACAATTCTGCAAGCCTCGACCCAATATGTCCAAGTCCAATAATCCCAACTTTTTTGCCATTTAATTCATATCTTCTATTGAAAGGAACTTGTTGTCCAGATTTATAAATATTATTGAAGTATGTGATATGTTTTGCACAATCCAAAATTAAGCTTAAATGATGTTCTGCAACAGCATTGGTAGAATAGTTTGGTATATAAGAGACTGCAACACCATTGTTTAAGGCTCGATTTAAAGTTTTTATCCAATTATAACCTGTATATGGCAAGCAAATAAACTGACCTTTTCTCAAATTTGGTAATAACTTGTCAGGGTCAATCCAATCAAAAAGGATCGCGTCTGCTTTTTGTATTGCTTCTGCAATTTCAATCTCATTTGCATATTTAAAATAGTGAACATTTCCTAATTTCTTTAATCTATTGAATTGTTCATCTGTAAAATCCAAATGTTCCAATACATAAATCTCTTTCATCGCTACTCCTTTTTGTATTTTCTTAAAAATTGGTGAGAGTAAGCAGATTTGAACTGCTGACCTATCGCTTAGGAGGCGATCGCTCTATCCAGCTGAGCTATACCCTCATAATGGGTTTTATTGGTGCTTCGGTGAACTTTTGGTGAATTTGGTTTTGGGTAAGTTTATATTACTTGCAAATTGTCAATGTTTTAGGGAGGTTTAGAGGTTTTATTTTTGTCCAAGTCGATACTTAGGAGGCGATCGCTCTATCCAGCTGAGCTACGGCTGCATAAATCCAGCACAAAACGTGCTGGATATTATACTTCGTGTATATCTTAAAACCTTTATTTTGTTCTTTCTGGTTGATCTATTTCATATATTTCATCGCCAATAGTAATTTCTTCGAAATCCACGGCATCGTTTAAGCCACCGACCATATAACAACCACGATTATAAACACCATTTAGTCGCTTTAAAACTTTCTTTGTTTTACCTTTTACTTCAAGTTCGGAAGGATAAATAATTTTTATCCCCTGACTAAATTCATCACATCTGCCTATAACGGAGTGTTTTTTGCCTTGAAGGTCTGTTATTGATAACAGGCAATTCCCTTCTTTTGTGGTTCCTATGGTAAAATCTATTTCTTTTAAAACACCATTTTTCTCACATTTAAATTTTTTGCCTGCTAAACGCATTAGACCTGGGTGTCTTTTATCAAAACTGTTAAACAGAATCATAGCAGCAGTAAGGCTTGCTGCTGCTATTTTTTTTACTCTTTTCCTTCTATTTTCTTTTTTATCCATAATAAGGTAACCCCATTTTTGTTTTAATACAATCTCATTATAATATATAATGCCTACATTGTCAAGACTTAAATTTTTTGTAGCGTGATTTCTAGTTGATTTTCATTCATTTCAAGAATTGTTTTATTTTCAAGAGTTTTACCACTTACAATTTTTGCAAGTGTTTCTTTTTCTATGGTTTTTGCGTTTTTTAAAGCAACAGCCACTAGGCTTTCGCTTCCACTAAAGGCTAAATTTATATGGTCGGTTACTTCTAGCCCGCTATCTTTTCTTAAATTTTGAATTTTTGAAACAATTTCACGAACCATTCCCATTTCTGCCAATTCTTCGGTTATTGTTGTGTCTAGAATAACGGTTACTTGCCCATTGCTTTCGCTTGCATAACCGTCTTTATTTAGCACTTCAATAAACAAATCTGCTTCGGTTAAGTTTATGGTTATATCGCCCACTTTAATTTCGTAAGGCTTTCCACTTTTAACACCTTTAACCACTTCTGCTGCATTAGCTGAGGCGAGAACTTTTCTTATTTCACCAATTAGTTTTCCGTATTTTGGCCCAAGCACTGGAAGATTTGGTTTTAACGAATAATTAACATATTCATATGCTTCTTTAATTTGCTCAACACCTAAAACATTTAGTTCGCCCTTAATTAAATCTGTTAGATCTTTGTTTAAATGAGTTTTTCCAGCATAGCAAACATAGCATTTAGATAGTGGTTGCCTTGCTTTTAAATTTTGTGCATTTCTAACACTGCGCCCAAGTGCTACCACATTTAAAACTTCTTCCATGCCTTCGTTTAATGTTTTATCTATTTTAGATTTATCCGCCACCGGATATGAACACAAATGCACAGAAATTGGAGCGTTTTTATCTACGCTACGCACAAGATTTTGATAAATGTTTTCACTAATAAATGGCACAAAAGGTGCAATTAACTTAACTAATCCAGAAAGCACATCATAAAGAGTTTTAAAGGCTGCTATTTTATCTTCGCCTTCGCCACTAGCCCAAAATCTCTCTCTAGAGCGCCTAATATACCAGTTTGAAAGATTATCCACAAACTCAGTAATTTTTCTGCTTGAAGAAAGCATATCATATTTTTCTAAGCAATTTGTTACATATTCAACCAAACTATTATATTCACTAAGAAGCCATTTATCTAATAAAGAAAGTTTTAAATCTTTGTTTTCATATTTACTAGGGTTAAATTTATCTATTTCGGCATAAAGAATATAGAAGGCATAACTATTATGAAGCGTGCCCATAAACTTTCGTTGAAGTTCTAATAAATTTTCTTCATTAAAGTTTAAACTTGTGCCTGGTGTTGCATTATTATAGAAATACCACCTTAAAGCGTCTGCCCCTTCTTTGTTTAAAATTGTGTAAGGGTCAACGCCGTTTCCAAGGCTCTTGCTCATTTTTCTGCCAAACTTATCGTTAACTAATCCTAGAGCCGTGCAACTACGATATGGGCTTTTACCAAAAAGAATTGTTGAAATTGCAAGAAGAGAGTAAAACCACCCACGAGTTTGATCAATACCTTCACAGATAAAATCTGCTGGGAAAGTTTTTTCAAACCACTCTTTATTTTCAAATGGATAATGATATTGTGCAAAAGGCATAGAGCCACTATCAAACCAGCAGTCTAGAACTTCTGGTGTGCGGTGCATATCTTTGCCACATTTTGGGCATTTAATTGTTAGTTTATCTAGCGTTGGCTTATGCAAATCTAGGTCGCCACTAGCACCTGTTAATTCTTTTAGTTCACTAACGCTTCCAATAGCATGAATGTGCCCACAATCGCAAACCCAGAAAGGAAGTGGAGTGCCCCAGAATCGTGTTCTAGAAATACCCCAGTCTATATTATTCTTTAAAAAGTTCCCCATTCTGCCTGTTTTAATTGTTTCTGGAATCCAATAAACGCCATTGCTATTTTCAAGCATTTTTTCTTTAACAGCAGTGGTTTTTATAAACCATGCGTCTTGCGCATAATAAAGTAGTGGAGTGTGACAACGCCAGCAATGTGGATAGTTATGCTCATGCATTTGCACTTTAAACAATGCATTTGTTTCTTTAAGTTTTTCTATCACTTTTGGATCGCTTTGCTTCGCACCAAGCCCTGCAAAATCTGTTGCCCTAGAATCAAACTTTCCATCTTCCCCAATAAGCTGAATAAATGAAAGCCCATATTTTAGGCCAACATTATAGTCGTCCTGGCCAAACGCTGGAGCAATGTGAACAATGCCTGTTCCATCTTCAGTTGTAACATAATCATCACAAACAACAAAATATCCACTCTTAACTTCATTTAAGCAATAAGAGAACATTGGATAATATTTATGATATAAAAACTCTTTTCCTTTCTTTTCGTAAACAACAGTATATGTGCCGTCTTCAAAAAGAGTTGGAATTAAAGCTTTAAGCATAATATAGTTTGAGCCATCTTCGGCTTTAATCTTGCTATATATTTCTTCTGGGTTCATGCAAAGCGCAGTATTTGAAGGCAGCGTCCATGGGGTTGTTGTCCACACCAAAAAGTATGTGTTTTCTTCTTGCTCGCTTTTAAACTTCACATAAACAGTTTTTTCGTTTAATGTTTTATATGCGCCTTCTTGCTCGGCTTCGCTTTTAGATAGTGCTGTTCCACACCTTGGGCAATAAGGCACAATTTTATGACCTTTATATATTAGCCCTTTTTCGTGCATAGTTTTAAGAGCCCAAAAAACACTTTCAATATAATTATTATCGTATGTGATATAAGGCTTATCAGTGTCTATAAAATAACCAAAGCGATCAGTCATATCTTCCCAAATGCTTTTATATTTCCACACGCTTTCTTTGCAGTCTTCAATAAATTTATCCACACCATAATTCACAATATCCCCTTTAGAGGAAAAACCATGGTTCTTTTCAACTTCAACTTCCACAGGAAGCCCATGAGTATCCCAACCTGCTTTGCGTGGAACATAATACCCTTGCATTGTTTTAAAGCGAGGTATAATATCTTTCATAGCTCTTGTTAGTGGGTGGCCAATATGAGGTTTTCCATTTGCTGTTGGAGGGCCTTCATAAAAAGAGAAGATTTTTCTTCCTTTGTTTTTTTCCATTGTTTGCTCAAAAATTTTATTTTCCTTCCAAAAAGCAAGTGTTTTTTGTTCATCACGGATAAAATCTAAGTTATTGTCTACCTTGTTATACATAATTTTCACCTATTCTTTATTAAATATGTTTTATTTTAGCATAAAAAATATTAATTGTAAATAATTAAAACTAAATAAACAAAAAAGTGGCAATTTTAAAAGGAAAAAGCCACAAAAAAAGACCACTTTAAAAGTGGCCTTTTTATTCATTAGAGTAATTTATGCAACAAGTTTAGCAAGGGTAACGTGTTGCTCAAATAGATGACCTGAATAATCACGAGAGTAATTAATAACAATTTTGCCATTAGTATACTCTACAGATAAAGTTCCATCTTCTGGGAACATTGTAATTTCTGCTGTTAATTTATTATCTTTTATTGCCCATGTTCCTGCATCAGTATATTCTGCTTCATCAGCAAAATATTGTTTGTATTGTAGAGTTCCATCACTTTTTACATTAAACATAAATATGTAGGTTTCTAGGTCTGCATATTCATCATCTTCATCAGTCGTTCTACTTGCCTTGTTGTGTAGTTCCATAAAGCGAGCATAAGTTTCAGTACTTGTGGTTTCACCATCCCGTTTATCTACTTGAGTCTCTGTATACCATGTGCCAACAAAATCGGCTGGTTTCAACTCCTCTTCTTTATTGCCACAAGCAACAAGACCAAACGCAATTGGCAACACAAACATAAATGCTAGCATAGCGTAAATAAATTTTTTCATAAATTTCCCTCCTTTTTTATTATACTTATTTTACCACTTTTTCATATAGGGGTGTCAAGCAAAAACACCTTTAAAACAAAAAAATCACTTTAATATTTATCAAATTATTAAAGTGAAAATTTTTATTGTTATATTAAAGCATTCTATTTTGCAGCATAATCGGCAGATAGTTTTTTATAAACATCAATCCCGTTTATTATTGGGTTTATTTTTAAAACATTTCTCGCTTTTTCAAAAGTGTTTAAAACCACAAATGCAAGCGCGTTTGTTAAATTTAAAGCCATAAGTTCAGGTTTTGCTCCTCGCTTTATTATAGAAGAATGCACAAAACCGCTGCACTTATTATACCAATCTTTAAGAGCATAAATATTGCTGCTTCTATTTTTGTTTTGCAAATAATAAATTAAGCCTTTGCTAGAATATGGGTGGTGATGGTCAAACAAAACTTCATAATAATCGGCAATTTTATCCACCCAGCCATAATGCACATAATCATATTCTTTATCTTCATTTTGTTTTAATTTTCGGGCTGCAAACTTCTTTAAAAACAAATCTGGATATTCTTTGCCCAAATAGTTTTTATCTAATTCTATTTTGTGCAAAGAATAAAACTCACTAAACACTTCTGGCGCATTTTTAATTTCACAAAACACGCTTAATTCTATATATGTTTCTAGGCAATTTCTTAAAAGCCCATAGGCATTATCTATATCCCCCACCTCAATTAGCGAAAGCATGCTAAGGCAATTAGAAAATATTTTGCTGGCAAAAAGTTTTATTGCTTCTTGCTCGGTTTGTTCAATATTTTTTAGCAACAATTGGCAAAAAACATAAACATCGTAGGTTAGAGTTCTATAATTTAAATTTTCTTCTTTAAAAAAGTTTTTGTTTTTAAAATTTGCGCTTCCAAATTCCCTAAGCTTTATATTTAAAAGCACTTCTTCAATTAGTTTATTTTCATAACTAGCATTTTTAAGCAAAGCATTTTTTTCTTCCAGAGTTTTTCCATAAGACATAAAATTATGCACCCCTAAAATATGCTGGCAAATATCGTAGTCTACATCTTCTGCCATATTGCAAACAGTGGCATATAAGTTTTTAGGCGAAGGATAAAACTTTAAAAGATCAGCATCTAAAAGTTCTAAAATTTTGCTTTTAATTCTTATTAAATCACTCCCACTAATAAAGCGCGAAAATTCTTCTTTTAAAATTTGATTTTTCTGGCTTATATACGCATCTTCTTTTGCCCCAATTGGCACATATTGTTCACTATACTTAAACATAAAAAACCCCATAAATATAATATCACAACTTCCTTTCTTTCCAAAATGTTTTATTTTAAACTTAAACAAAAAAAATAAGGGCAAAACCCTTATTTTGAAATTTCATTGTCTTTTGCCATATATTTTTTACTTTGGTTATATAAAAATTCAAGGCAAACATTTAATTCTTTTAATTGTTTTAATTCTTCTGGATCTTCACTAATGCCTATTTCTTTATATTCATTAATTTGTTTTGCTAGAGCAGTTTTTAACCTTTCGCCATATTTAGCGAGATCTTTGCCATCTGCAAACGCAACAAAATACTCAATAGTTCCTGGATAAAAACATGTTCCTGTGTAATTGCAGTTAGCACTTGGACTATCCATATATTGATAAAATTTCACAAATTTTTTGTTGTCTCTTGTAATTTTTCTTTTAAACATTCTATCACAAAAGCACATGCAAACTTGCTTGAAAGAATTGCTTAGTTTCTCCACATCTTCCACAGAATATTCAAGCCCAGATTGCTCTTTAGCTGCAAGAGTTGAATATGGTTTCCTCATTTCCTGATACATTCTTTCACGCACACAATCTGCCATGCTAGTTAAATTTTCGCCTATTATAATATTTTCCATTTTTTTCTCCCTTTATCATTTTTTGAAAGCACCAAATTTTATCATAAAAACACTAATGTGTCAATACCCAATAGAAAACAATGATTGTGTTGCTTGCTATTTTACAATATGTTTGATAATTAATAACAAAAGGATAAGCAAAATTAAAAAATCAATGCAAATTTAAAAAAAAATAAAACAAAAAAACAAAGAGGAAATCTGCTCTTTGTTTTTTGTGTTTAATTATTATTTCTACGCTTTTGAACTGCTTTAACTATTATAAATGGTATTATAAATAAAACCATTAATATCAGTGCCACAACCATATATGTGTAAATGTGGCTCGCCGTGCCGAAGAAATTAAAAGGCAATCCATTTTCAACAATATACATATAGTTATGCCCCGGAACAAGATAGTTTGCAAGGGTTGCATAGCCAAAAAGAATTGCAAGCGTTATTGGCAGTTCCCACCAAATTCTAGATAACTTAAATTTTAACCTTCCAGTAATTATTGCCCCAACGCTAACTATTGCCATAGAAAAATGAAGTAAAATGCTTTCAATATCTAAAAAACTAAACTGAACATATTTATAATAGTTTCCAAAAACAAAAGTTAACACGCCACCAAAAAATGTTAAAAACAACACAGGCGTTGCAAAAAATTCGGCTTTCGTGAAATAGTATAGCGGAAACACAAATGCAAGAATGTGGCATAATTGCCAAGGAAGCACTTCTAAAATCGGCTTGCCCATCACAAAAATTTCAAGAAGCATACGCATTAATCTTAAAATTATCATAAAAAAGCAAAGCACAACGCAAAATCTATTTGCAAAAATTTTGTTCTTTGCAAACACTATGCTAAACACAATTATAGCAAGCGCCAAAACAACAATTAAGCATATATGTAAATTGCCAAACAATCCACCACCTAAACTAACCTTGCCTTCAAAATTTCCTGTTAACCAATCGTAAAAAGTTATTTCATCCATACCTATATGTTAGCATAAAAGTTTATATTTACAAAATTTTTAAATAATATTTTTTAAAATTGTTCTAAATGTAAAAAATGTTCATATAATTATAAAAAATAGCATTTAGGCCCTAAATTTATGCAAAAAACCAACTTTTAAACAAAGTTATTAACAAGTTATTAACATTTTGTTAACAACTTTGCCATCTTATGAACAAGTTTATTAACAATTTTTTCTAATAAATTAAACAAGTGTTTATATTTTTAGAAAGTTTTTAAAAAATTTATTAAAACAAAAAAAGGCAACTCATCATTGTTGCCTTTTGTTTAAAACTATTTTATTCAATAACTAATATTGCCTCTAATGAAACGGTGGTGTAATGCGTGAAATTATATATGGCTTTAACTGTGTATGTGCCAATAGCAAAAACCCCTTCTCCATTCGTGTTTAAAAGAGTTCCATTATTATCATAGTATTCATACGAAATACTAGTTGGTGCTTCATTGTTTATCACAATAGATTCATTGGCAACTATTGTTTTTGCATTGCCATCGTAGGAAACAGTTTTTCCTTCAAAGTGAACACTTGAGTTTGTGATTAAACTGCTAGCAGCGCTGCTTTTTTCAATGCTGTAATTAAATTCTTTATTTGCGGTGTCTGCTATTTTATAATTTGAAATGCCATCAGTTGTTGCAAACACACCATTAACTTTTGCTGTGTAAGCACCTATTTCGGTTGCCTCTGTGCTTCCAGCCAAACTTAATATTGAATTGCCGTTGTAATATAAATATTCCCCATTTCTTGGATCTTTAGCAAAAGCCCTAACTTCAAAAACACCAATTGCATAACCATTAGGATAATAATATTCAATAGTTTCTGCATTTTTTAAAGATGTGGTTTTATTTAGCCTATTATAAAGGTAATAGTCTATTTCGCTAACTTCAAGCTGTTTAACTAAAATATTCACTTCAAAATTTCGTGTTGCATAACCTTCTTTTGAAACAGCAACAGAAACAGCATAGTTTCCAGCATTTGTTGCCCCATTAAAAGGAAGTTTTTGATTGGTGATTGTTGTTTGTATTTTTTCAATAGAAACATCTTCCGTTTCACACTCTATATTAATGTCGTGCAAATTTCCGTCATAAGTTAGCTCATATTTGCCCGAAGTTGTGTTATATTGTGCCCCCTCAACGCTAACATTAATTTCCCCTAAATCTTTTGGCGCAACTGAATATTTAAACTCTATGCTATGATCTTTATAAATAATATAAGCCGATGCATTTGTGCATGTGCTTGCGGTGCTAAAACCAGTAAGCCTATATGTGCAATACACTAAGCTAAACTCTTTATATCCTTTATTTGTTTTTTCAACAATCACAGCCCCCGCAGGATCAAAACTTTCTCCAATAGTATATTCGTGCTTAATAACGCCATTTTTAAGCGCAACCGTTTCAAGATTCTCACACCCAGTAAATAAAAAACCGGCTGAAATAATTATTCCCATCATTAAAACAGAAAGAAAAACTTTTTTCATAAAATTCTCCACTTTTATTTTATCCATCTTCTATTCTTATTTTATATTATTTTATCACATTATTAATAAATTACAAAATATTTTAAATAAACATATTATCTTTCAACATGCAAAAGCTTATAAGCATTTTTGCCACCAACTTTGCCAATATGCTTTTTATATAAATTAATTATCGCCTCATTTTCATTAGAAGACGCAAAATTTTGTTTTAAAGAAGCCTTATATAATCCTTCTGCTCTTTTTCTAACTGCACTTTCTCGATTTTCGCTTTTTGGTTGTCCGCCCCCGCCAACGCAACCACCATCACATGCCATCACTTCAATAAAAGAATACTTACTTTTTCCTAAAACCACATCATCTAAAAGTGGTTTTGCTAAGGCTAATCCACTCACGCAAGCAAAATAAACATCTTTATTATCAATTCTTGCTTTAATTTCTCTCACACCACGCTTGCCACGAATTAAATCGTAATTAATTTCATTTTTAATACTGTTTTTTGCAGAACGCATTATAGCTTCAAGCACACCACCAGAATTGCCAAAAATAGTGCCTGCACCACTAGATAAGCTAAAATCATCATCAAATTCACTGTTTTTTAAATTGCAGAAATCAATTTTTGCATTTTTAATTAGTTCAGCTAGTTCGCTTGTTGTAATCGTTGCATCAACATCAAATCCATGTTCTGTTTTTTGGTCTTCCCTTCTTTTTTCCAATTTTTTTGCTAGGCATGGAACAATACTAACAACAAATAGCTTGGTTTTTTCTTTGTTTAATTTTTTAGCATAAATGTTTGTTAAAACAGAGCCCATCATTTGTTGAGGAGATTTGCAAGTTGAAAGATTATTTTTAAGCATTGGGTATGCCCTTTCAACAAAATTAACCCAAGCAGGGCAACAAGAAGAAAGCATTGGCAGGTTTTTATTTCCTTTAATGCGTTTTAATAATTCGGCGCTTTCTTCAACTGTTGTGAGGTCTGCACCAAAATTCATATCAAAACAATAAGATGCCCCAAGCATTTTTATTGCAGTTACCATTTTCCCGCAAACATTTTCGCCTTCTTTTAAGCCAAATTCTTCACCAAGGCTGGTTCTAATAGATGGAGCCGTGTAAACAACCACAGTTAAATTTTTATTTTTTACTGCCGACAAAAACAAATTAACATCTGCTTTATCACATATTTGTTCTATTTTTTGCTTGCAAACTGCACATTTTGCATTTTTTTCAGCATTTTCTTCGCTAATTTCTTTGGCACTTAAATAATCGTCTAATTGTTTATTTTCTTCCAAAAATTGATGCTCGCAACTAGGGCAAATATATTGTTTCTCGTTTTTAGTTGTGTTTTGTTTCATATATTTTTAGTTTACATTTTTTATTAACTTTTAGCAATAAAATTTGAACTAATGGCGTAATTTTTGCAAAAAACTAAAAATAATAGCGAAATTTTTGAAAAAATATTAAAAATTAACGCAAAAACGCGTGCAGTAAATTAAAATAAATGTTAATATATTATTAGAAATAATATATTCTTTTGGAGTGCATAGTGGAAAAATTACCTGTGATTATAGACGCCGACCCTGGCATTGATGACGCCGTTGCCCTAATGATGGCAATTAAATCTAATAAACTAGATATAAAAATGCTTGGTGCTTCTGCTGGAAATATTGGCATTCAAGATTCTAGCTATAATTGTCTTGCTCTTTTAGATATGTTTGACGCTTCTTCTATTCCTGTTTGTGCTGGGAATAAAAAGCCATTTAAAAGAACCACTTTTGGAAAAACTGCTTTTCATGGAAATCATGGTATGGGTGGATATGTTTTAGAAAAATCTTCCCGAGAATTAACCCCCACCCCTAGTTTTGAAAAAATGCACGAAATATTAGAAGGCAGTGAAAATAAAATTACAATTTTAACACTTGCACCACTTACTAATGTTGCACTTTTATTGCAAAATCACCCCGAAGATATTAAAAAAATTGAAAAAATTGTTATTATGGGTGGAAGCACCGAAGAAGATGGAATAAAACAGCCCTACCCTGAATTTAATATTGCTAGCGACCCAGAAGCATGCGAAGCTGTGCTCAATTCTGGCGCTAAAATTGTAATAATTCCAATGGAGCTTGGCCACACTGCATATTTAGATTGGAGAGAAGTGTTTCAAACCAAAAACACTAATTTAACTGGTGAAATATTAGAGATAATATTTAGGGGTTATAAAGACAGGCATGTTAAAAATGGAATAGCCACTCACGATGCCACAGCCCTTGCCTATTTGCTTGCACCAGAGATTTATAAAACAGAAGAAATGAATGTTTATGTGAAATATTTTGAAAGCATTGATTCTGGCGTGATTATATGCGATAAAAAGAATAAACCTAATGCAATTGTTGCAACAGATTTAGATATTAAAAAATTTAAGAAATTATATTTTAAACTTTTAAAAAGATGTAAATAAAAACAGGAGCAAACTATCAAAAGAGATCAATTCACAAGATTTATAGAAGATCATGTTGTTTCTCTATTCACAGGCAGTGAAATTGCTGGAAGTGAAGAATCTAATCCCCGTGATGCATTAGTTGCTGGTGGCAGTGGTGGAACAATTATGGTTAAATTTTCAAAGACGGACGACTACCGTCTTGTTATTAAGCGTGTTCAACCATTTAAATCTTTTGAAGTGAGCCTTGTTAAAAGCATTGTGGAAGAAATGAGCACAATTTATTCTTCCGGCATTTCGCAATCTTATATTAAAGACCTAGAAGCAAAAGTTACTCAGCGTGCTATATGCAACGCCATTAGCCAAACGGCTTCTAAAACAATAAATGATATTTTAACTAGTGTTGAAAGTTGGGGGCTTAGAACCTATGAAGGAAACAAAACAACTTTTGGCTTTATAGTTTCAACAAAAAGAGCAAAAGCTTCCACTAATTCAAATTTAAAAATTACTCATCTTTTAAAGAGCGATTTTTCTGCCCTTTTAAGTGATGGAATAAACACTTGCCTTGAAGTTAGTTCAAATGGGTTTTTACTAAATTATTTAACCGTTCCAAAGCAATTTGACCAATCTTTGCTTGTTCCATATCAATATATTCGTTTGGCAAGTTTGTGCACCGGAAACCGAATTGGAATTTGCCTTATATCTAATGGCGATATTTTGGTTTTTAAAGAAAAAACACTGCTTTTTGCCAAAAGAAACGGAAACTGGGTTTGCTTTTCACACGATGAAATTATATCTAAACTTGCCGATCGAAGTGGTGAATACACTCAGGAAGTTAGAAAAGCCATTTATCTTTCTGCGCTAGACACTTCGTTTGCAAAAACTGGCGGGTGCATTGTTCACCTTAATAAAGAAGATTACTATAATGTTTTAAAACACATAGATATTTGCGATTGCCTTAATGAAGAGTGCTACACATATAAACTTAAAGAAAGCATCTCAACTTCTTTCTTTTTAGATGCTAGCGATGAAGAAAACTCTGAAAGTTTTGAAGATTTTTTAAAGGAACCAAACTTAATTAAAACTGCCACTATTATAAAAATTATAGATGGCAGAAAATTTTACGAACTAGATAGAAAACTAAGGCAAGAACTTATGAGCATAGACGGCGCAACCGTTGTTGATGCCGATGGCAATATTTTAGCCGTTGGTGCCATTATTAAAATAGAAGCCGGTAGCACCGGTGGCGGAAGGCTTGCAGCAGCAAAAACGCTTTCTAAATATGGCATGAGCATAAAAATTAGCAATGATGGAAGCATGGAAGGCTTTAGAATGGATAAACAGAAATTAAGAGTGAGACCACTTTTTGTTTTAGGTTAATTTTATTTTAAGGTATTGCTTTTTAATAATGTAACGGTATAATATTTACAGGTAATTATTATGAAATACGGATTATTAAAAGATGAATTTAATAATTTTTCTGTTATGGATAAAAAAACTGGTGCAATAAAATCTATGCATTCTGCCGGAGAAGATAAAAAGTATTTTGGAATTGTTGCAATGTGTGGGCATTGCGAACCAAACTACTATATTCCTGTTTTATTTCCAATACTCACATCTAGTATGGATTTAGCCGTTGAAAAAGTGAAGCATTTGCCACGAGTTAAATATAATGACGAAGGAAATTCTGCAAATAAAGATGCTATTCTTGCAGCCTTTGAAATTAATGTGATAGAAGCCACATTAATTCGATGCATTAACAACAGAGATCCATACTTGCAAGCAACAAATAAAGACGAATTTTTTCCAGATAGAGAAATTATTAAAAGAAATTACTTAGAACTTCTTGAAAGGCGAAGAAGCATAATGCTAGAACGTGTTAAAACAGCCGAAGATTATAACGATAAATATGCACTAGAAAAATATTTTGCACCAATTAAGCAAGGAACTTCTTTTGTGTATAAACGCAAATTTACAAAAGACGAGCTTCTTAAAGACTTTTTCACTCAGGCATTAAAAAACACCCCACTAGATAAAAACTCGCCACAAGAATATACTGATTATTTAAGACTATATGGCGAACCAAACGACCTTAATGCTGCATTTAACGGAAATGAAATAATAGTTCAGAAAGATGGAAAAACTTATAAACTTCTGCTAGAAAAAAAGTTTATAAACGGCATAAACACTGCTTATAAACAACGAAAAGACAATGAAGTGATAGAAATTACTTCCACCACAAATAAACCTAGCCAAATAGACAAATTTAAAGCCAAACTTCAAAAATCACAGGCTTTAAAACAAAATAATGATGAAGAAATGACAAAATAAACAAAAAAATACCTATATCTATCTTAAATTTTAGATATAGGTATTTTTATTTTGCTTTAATTTTAAACTGATATTCCTAGCATTGCATAAAGTTTCGCTTGTTGTTCTTCTGTTAACTTACCGCTTGTTGTTGCGCTATCAATTGCACTTTGAAGATTTGTTTTAGTATCGGTATCTAATTTAGAAGTGTCTACCGCACCACTAACATCTGTAGAAGTGTTAATTAAATCTAATATGATAGTTGAACCACTAATTGCATCAACTATTTCTGTGGCAGACTCCTGGCTAATTGTATCAATAGTGCTTGTTGTGTTTTGTGTTTGAACAATTAAATCTAGTGCTGTTGCAATACCTTCTATCTCGGCTTTCTTTTGCTCGTCTGTTGTGTTTTTAAGCCCGTCTGTTATTTCGCTTACAACATCTCCCACTGCTTTTGCTGTGCTTTCATCTAAACCTGCATTTTTTAGGTTTTCACTTGAAAGAATGTTTTCCATAACCGAGCTATCAACCCCTTCACTTGTAATTGCTTCAAGTGCTGTTGATATTGATTCTTTTGCATTTATGATGCTTTCACTAAGTGTTTTTGCAACTTCAATCATATCGTCTATTCCTTTAAATGTTGTGGCATAGTCAATATAATTTTCATTAGTTTTATCTGTTATATCCCATGCATTCACTAGTTGTGTGCGTGTTTCACTAGAAACCACACCACTTACCATATCGCTTGATAGAATGCTATTTAATATGTTTTTGCCAGCACCAGAAAAAATGTTGCAATTCCTCATACTGTCAAAAACCTTACCAATTTTTTCCATGCTTATAACTTCTATCACACTTTGCGTTGAAGTTTTATTAGAATAATCATTATAAATGGTTGCAATATTAGAGAAAATGCTTTGAATATTATCTTTTTCTAATATCCAAGCACTGCTAGAAATATTTTCGGCAATTTTATAGTTCTCTTCTTCTCCTTCTGGGATTGATGTGTCTAAAACTTCATAAACATAATCTAGGCCTTTATTAATAATTTTAGGAAGAACAGATCTTAAAACTGAACTATTAGCCATGTTATCAATTAAATCTGCAATTAAACTTTTATCTTCATCGGCAAGAATATCCATTATGGCGTTTTTGGCATCTGCTTCACTATTTACAGCATCAATAACGCCATTGATTGAAAGTGTATTTATAATTTTAACAACGCTTTTTATATCACTTTTTATATTTATTGCTTCTGTTTCAGAAAGTGAAGTAAACATTGTTTTTAAAATATCATCTATGCTTGCATCTGAAACAATATCGCTTCTTTTAATGCCCATAAACTCGCCAGAATCGCTAGCAAATTCTTTTGCAGCGCTTTGAATAAGTTCGTTTATAACATTTCCTAAAACATCTGATTCATAAGCAACATCAATAATATCTTCAAGGCTATCTGCAAGTTTTGTGTCCACTTTTATTTTTGAACTTGTTAAATTGCTAATAGCAGGAATCAGTTTAGATGCTGTTGTTAATTCCTTTGTTAAGTTAGTTTCAACGCCATTTATTTTTTGAGTGCTAAGGTTGTTAAACACTGCAATTGAAAGTTTTTCACCACCAACTGCCCTATAAATCTTAACAACCCATGTGTTGTTAAATGCAGTGGTATATTTTTCAACATAAGTTGTGGCTTCGTCTATTGAAATTCCACCACTTTCTGCAACTTCATAATTTGTGCTTGTTTGATAAGCAACACTTGTGCTAGATGAGCTGTTTGCATTTGCACTTATATTGCTTGCAATAGACACAAATCCAAAAAGTGGAACTAATAAAACAAGTGTCGCCACAAGTGCTTGCACAGTGCCAATTCCAGCACCCAAAAGCTTAATTTTGTTTTTATTTTCCATTTTCTTTTTGCTAAACACAGTGAATGCAAAAATAGCATAAATAGCCATAGATAACCATTTTAAAATAAAGAATAAAATTGGGAACACAACCACATTAACTATCATTATTGGCATCTGCTGAATAAATGCAGTAAGCGTGCTAGAAGAATCTAGGGCTTCCTTCACTTCTTTAATTTGGCTTAAAAGCGCAATAATATAATCTTTCACAGTTTCCACAGTTTCGCCATTTGCCTTTATTCCAAAACCTGAAATATTAAAATTTATCACTGCATTAGAAATAACTGGCGTTAAAAAGAATGCCCCAACTGCCACAATTAAAACAATAACTAACCTTGTTAGGCTCTTCTGATATCCCCGCATCCAACCAAAAATAAATCCTAATATTAAAAGGACTAGTGCCACTGAAGCAATTATTGCCGAAATACTACTTCCACTCATAATTAACCTACCTTACATTTTTTATTTATTATATCATTTAACATAATAAAAGCCAAATAAAAATTTTCTTTTACTTTATTTGTTCGTTTTCTATTTGTTTTAAAATGAAATCTTCTAAACACAAACCACTTCTGTTTATATTTTTTGCATTTTCTCTGCCCACAAACCTATAATGCCACGGCTCAGAATGTACGCCGGTTTTCGCAAAATCTTCTTCTTTATATCTTAAAATAAAGCCATATTTTTCAAGTTTTGAATGAACAACTCTGTTCATAACTCGTCTATCTAGTGCTTCAATTTTTCTAGCAACTTTTAAAGAAAAACTATCGCCTTTATTTATGAAAGAATTTTGCAGTTTTGTTAAAAAATTTTCTTTAATTCTAGATGGCTGTGCATCTAAAGCAAGCCCTGTGTGATGTTCACTTTCATTTGGCTTATTCACAAAACTAGAAACATATTCCTGTGCTTTTTCTTCTGCAAAACTATCTTTAATTCCACTGTTTTTAAATTGTATTAATTTTTCTTCATAAATTTGCTTTGCTATATCACTTTGCTGAGCTGGTGTTCTTCTTCCCGAAACCACCTTTAAATTTATATTGCTTTCCGTTAATTCTTTTTTTAGCCCCATAAATGCTTTATATGTTTCTTCTTCTAGGTATATAGGGAATTGGTCTTCATTTTTTGCATTTTCCTTTTCATATTCAATATATGAAAAGCCTTCAACATCTTCAACATTAAATTTATGCTTAGAGTTCACTAATGCTAAATAGTTTCCCATTAATTCTCTCCTTCTTTGCTCTTTTTATGCCTAAGTTCATATCTGGCAATTAGGAAGGTTATAGTAAATCCCACAACTAAAAGCACAAGCCCTAAAACAAGCCCTAAAATTAAACTTTTATCTCCAGAGCCAAAAGATTTATATGCACTCATCATCTCTGAACTGATAAACATAGATATAATAGAACCAATAGAAAGCCCAACAATTAAGCAAAAGAATAGTTGTCTTTTCTTTTTAAGAAGCAAGTTAATTAGTTTTGAAAATAACACAATCCCAACTAAAAAACCAAGCCCCAAAGCTAAAAACATTAAGAGCAAAATTGGCTCGTTTGCTATCACATGAAAATGCATGCTAGAAAGCAATCTTCCAAAAATGCCACATGCAAGAAGAAGTGCTGTTGCACTTAATCCTGGAATAAGTTGAGTTATAGAAACTAGCACGCCAATCCCAAAGAAAATAAACATTCCACCAACCGAGAACTCTATTAAAGAACTATCGGCACTAAATGTTATAAACAAAGACGCCACCCCAATTGCCACAGGAAGCACTATCCCAAGCACCAATAAAAACACACGCATAAAATTAAACTTTGTTCCTGATAGTTCACTTATAACTATTGGCATTGCACCAATCATAAGCCCTGCAAAAAGACATGTAAACACAAATGGGTGCAAAGCGTATAAATTTTGAATAGCAAAAAATCCAATTAAAAAGCCAATTATCATACCAGCTATTATCGGAAGAAGAAAAATAAAACATCTTTTAAAATCGTTTAAAATATTTCCCATAGAATAAACAAGAGCACCATAAAGCCCAAACATAATTGCCACTGTTGCCCCACTTATTCCAGGAATTATAACGGCAAGCCCAATAATCAAACCAAGAGCCAAACTATAAAACCAACTTTTTGCCGTTGTGTATTTAGGAAGCATATTGCTGTTTCTCTCTGTTAAATTAGAATTTTCCATTATTTGTTTTATCCAATTTTAGTATATCAAATTTTTTATCATTTCAAAACAAATTTTGGCACTTTTTAAAAATAAAAAAACGCCAGAAATTTTGGCGTTTTTTAAATATTCTAATTTTAAACTATTTTGTGTGTTTTTCAATGGCGTTCTTTTTTGCTTCGTTATATTCTTCTTCTGTTAATAGACCTTTATCTAGCATACCCTTTAAGTTTGTAAGTTCTGCTTCTAAACCACTTGTTGCAGGTTGTTGTGAAGCAACTGGTTGTTGTGAGACAACTGGTTGTTGTGGTGCTGCATATGATTGCATAGTTAAAGGTTGCTCTTTTGCAAGGTAAGCTAGCACTGTTGCAACAATTAATAAAACAACAGGAAGCAAGAAGATAATTATAATTGTTGTAATCAATGAACCAGCACCAATAAGTTTAATAAACATATAAAGTTGAAGAGGAGCACACATTACAGTTGCCACAGTTAAAAGAATTGCACCTCTTCTTGCCTTTTTAAAACAGTATCCTGCGCCAACAAACCCAACAATGGCACCAAGGAAAGCAAGCCAACCAAGAAGATGAACAATATTCATGCTAGAAGTAAGTTCACCAGCTTCAGCAGCAGTTCCAATTAAAGAACCAACATTACCTATCAGTCCGCACACAAATCCCCACCATAAACTAAATAAACTTCCAATAAGTCCACAAATAAACGCTGGAATAGATTTTCTCATAAAAATTCCCCCTTTTTTAATTATAATACCCCATTTTAGATTTTTATGCAACCAATTTTTATTGGCTATAAAAAAAATAAGCAGATAATCTGCCTATTTTATTTCTCTAAGCCAAAATCTTTAAGAATTTGTTCATTTGCCTTTCTTGCCTTTGCATATTGCTCTTCTTTTATAGTTGCTAATTCTTTGTAAAGGTTTCTTCTATATTCTTTAAGTTCACTATGCACATCTATAATTCTATTTTTATCTTCCTGTGAGTTGTTAGGATCACATAACAAGTTATCTAACACATCTTGCAAATTTCGCCCTGTGTTAAACCTATCTTCTTTAACTTCAAAACCAACAGCAGGTCTATTTTTCCAATCTGATAATATTTTTTGAACATCTTCTAAAATGCCTTGCACTGCAAACATATTGTTTCTCCTTTTCTTAAATAGTATTTTACCACACACATAAAAAAACATCAAGTTAAAAAACAAGAAAAATCTTGGTTTTTTCCAAGATTTTTCTTTCTTTTAGCCTTGCTTTCCATCTGCTTGCCTAATCATATCTTCAACCACAATGTCGTAAATTTCGCCTAGGCTTCTAGCATATTCAAGCAATTTCCATGGCTCATTTGTGTGAAAATGAATTTTAATAAGTTCACTATCACCAACAACGATTAAGCTGTTGCCAATAAGATTATTGTTTATATAATCTCTAATGGCGTCTTCGCTTAAATTTTCACCATCAATTAAAAGTTGAGTGTCATACCTATATAAAAAGGCGTCATACTCTTCTTCTTCGTTCATTAATGAATGCCTCCTTTTTTCGCCTTATATTTTACGCTGTTTAATAATAATTGTCAATAAAAATAAACGCCACACAACCTAGCCCACAACAAAAAAGTTTAAAAATTGCTCATTATTGCAATTTTTGCAAAAAATTTTTAACAAAATTTAATAAAACACTTTAAATTTTAAAAAATGTATGCTATACTACTTCTGCGTTAGAGAAAAAGTTAGTAAAATAGCACTAAAAACAATCAGTGCTTAAAAAAATAACCAAACTACTCTATCGTATAAAACTAAATAAACAAAGTGGAGAGATACTCAAGTGGCTGAAGAGGATGCCCTGCTAAGGCGTTAGTACGATACTCATCGTAGCGCGGGTTCAAATCCCGCTCTCTCCGCCAAGTGAACCTGATAAGAACACACTCTTATTGGGTTTATTTTATAAATGGAGAAATCTTATGAAAATATTTTTAGCTGGTTCAGTTAGTTCGGCAACTGACAATCATGTTGCTAAGTATGAAATTTATAATAAAGTTATTATATCAATTCTCCCCAAAGTAACACTTGTTACGCCAGATGATATATATAATTTTCGAAATAGTTGCATAACTAAAAATCCTAATTTTACCAAGTTACAAATAGATAAATTAATGGTTGATTATGATTTATGCCAAGTTAGAGAAAGCAACTTAGTTGTTTGTGATATTTCTGAACAATCTAGTGGTATGGGGCTAGAATTAGGAATCTGCAAAGAAAATAATATAAAAACAATTTTTTGCTTTCAGAAAGGTTCTTATGTGAGCAGTATGATTTATGGAGCATTTAACGACTCCCCTTTCATTGAATATGAGAATATGGAAGAATTAGGCACGAAATTAGCAAGTGCAATAGAAACTTTATTAAATCGTAGTAGTTGAAATATTGTGGTGTTTTTATGGAAAGTCGGGCTTTCCGCCAATCAAGACTGATAAAACCCTAGTGGAATTATCATTTTTATTTAGGAGATTTAAATATGGAAACTTCTAATTTAATAAAAAAGATGAAAATTCAAGAACTTATTTCGTTAATAAATACTTTACCGATTAGTAAAGATGAATTTTATGTTGTATCTTCTGGTGCTCTAGTACTGAGAGGAATACTACCAGAAGCTAGCGATTTGGATATCGCCGTTTCATCAAAAGGTTTAGAACAACTAAAAAAATATTTTTACCTAAAAAAGAAAAATGATGATGGCTGGTTTACTGTAAACAAAAATGTTGAATGTGTATGTAATGGGCCAAAGGAAAATTGGGCAAATAAACCAGAACTATGTAACGATGTTTATGTTCAAGATATTGAAGAATATTATGAATACTTAAAAACAAGTGAAAGAGAAAAAGACAAAAAGAGGATTCCTCTAGTAGAACAATACATAAAAAATCATAATATGAATAAAGGTTAAAAATTTATAGGTTTATGGATGTCCACTTTCTCCGCCAATCAAAGTCGCGTTTGAACACCAAAGGAATTTATATATTCACAAATGGTGTTGCAGGCGCGATTTTTTTTATAAATGAAAAGGGTTCAAATCTAATCACACCAGTCCCGCCATTACCACTAGTATACGAACCGAATAAGAATGTTCTGCCCTTATTTTGTGGATAAGTTTAAGTTGATAAAATTGCATCACGAAAAATAAAATACACTTACTAGTACACCTTAAAAGGCGTGATTTCTTTATTTACATATTTGATTATTTATGTTATAATTTAAATAAGAGGTGGGATATGAAATTATATCATGTTTCGACAGTTCCTGATTTGAAAGTGCTTGAGCCGCATATTTCAACTCATGGAAAGCCATATGTATATGCTACTCCAAATTGGGAATTTTCATTATTTTTTGGAGGAAGAGAAAGTCGTGGAGATTTCGATGGAATGTATGGGATAAAAAACAATATTCCATATTTCTACGAAGCTTATTCGAATGCTCTTAAAAGAAGATTTGATAATGTTTGTTGCTACATATATGAGGTTGACCCATCAACATTTGAAACTAATAAAACTTCTTTTGCTGGAGAAGTTGTTAGTGAAGAGCCTGTAAAAATCTTAAATTGCAGAAAAGTTAATAATGTTTATGAACTTTTATTAGAACTGCATGAACGAAAAAAAGTTGATTTACATTTTTATCAAAATTCACCAGCTTATGTGAATATGATTAATAAACATATAACCGATAGGCTAATTAAATTTAAAATTTTAGAAGATAAAACTTCGGGATTATACAAATTTTGTAAAAATCATTTTCCTGAAATAATTGAAGAATTAAAAAAGGAACAAGAAAAAACTAAATAACAAATCAGAGCATAAAAGGTGAATATGTGGTTCGTATTCTTATCGTGCCGTCCCGCCAAAAGCGAACTGTACGCACACTCGTGAAAATGAGAAGTGCGTATTTTTCTTTTTATTAAAAAGCTTTGGTTTTGTTGTTTATGTTGATGACAAAAGAATTA
>JAFSXW010000033.1 GCA_017443885.1 Clostridia bacterium
AAATAACCTCAAAAAGTAGATTTCAATTATAGTTTATAAAAAATAGGATTATTTGTCAACCAAAAAGAATGATATATAATCCTATATTTTTGTGCTTTTAGCATTAAACTAATGCTATGAAAACATTAAACGATGTGGTTGTTGAAAAATTGCTTTTATATATGGGAAAAAAGGACTTAACGCAATATCGCCTTGCTCAACTTAGCGGAGTGCCTTTTCCAACCATAAAAAGCATTATGCAAAAAAGGACTAAGAATATAACACTAAAAACAGTAATAATGCTTGCTAATGGATTAGGGGTTTCTTTAAATGAATTTTTAGACGAAAAAACATTTGCAATAGAAAAATTAGATTTGGAATAAATTTTATTATTGACAAGTTTACTTTAAAAAGAGTAAACTTGTTTTTAGTTTATGGCACTTTTATAAAAAATGGCATATAATTATAAAGATTTTGTTTAAGGACTATTTATGTTTAGTTTATTTAGATATTTAAAAAAGACAGATTATTTAAAACTTATTATTTGTGTGGGTCTTATTGTGCTTCAAGTGTGGCTAGAACTAAAAATGCCCGACTACACAAAAAATTTAACAACTATGGTTAATGCTGGCAATGCTAGCAATGCTTTGGTGTGGAAAAATGGTGGGCTAATGCTGGCTTGTGCTGGGGGAAGTTTGGTGGCTTCTATTTTATGCACAATTTTAATTAGCAATCTTGCTAGTGGGTTTTCAAAAACTTTAAGAGAAAAATTATTTTATAAAATTTCTTCCTTTTCACACAGCGAAATAAAAAAGTTTAGTTCGGCAAGTTTAATCACAAGAACAACTAATGATGTTGTGCAAGTTCAAAATTTTATGGCAATGGGTGTGCAACTTTTAATTAAAGCTCCAATTATGGCAATTTGGGCAATATGCAAAATTTCTAGCACAGATGTTAGTTTAACAGTGGCTGTTTTAATTAGTGTTGTTTTAATGGTGGCTTCTATTGGCGTGCTTATTGGGCTAAATTTGCCTAGATTTAAAAAAATTCAAAAACTAACAGATAATGCAAGTTTGGTTACGCAAGAAAGTGTTAGTGGGGTTAGGGTTATAAGAGCGTTTAATGCCGAAAATTATGAAGAAGAAAAGTTTGAGAAAGTAAATAAAGAACTAACATCAAATCATTTATTTACATCTAGAACAATGGGGCTTCTTTCGCCAATACTAACGCTTGTTTTAAATGGGCTAACGCTGGCAATTTATTTTATTGGCGCTATTCTTATAAATAAAATTGCATTTAATGGAAACGCTAGCGAAATGGTTTTATTAAGGGCAACGGAACTAGGGAATATAACGGCATTTTCACAATATGCAATGCAAGTGGTAACAAGCTTTATAATGCTTGTGATGATATTTATAATTCTTCCAAGAGTGTTAGTTTCAAGTGGCAGAATAAAAGAAGTTTTAAACACGGCTTCTTCTATTAATGATGGTGAAAATAAAGCAGAAGAAACTGGCAAAGGCGAAATAGAATTTAAAGATGTTAATTTTCGATTTAATGATTCTAGCGAAGAAGAAATGGCATTAGAAAACATTTCTTTTAAAATAGAGAAAGGGCAAACTGTGGCGATAATTGGCGCAACAGGAAGTGCAAAAACCACGCTTGTTAATTTAATAAACAGGGTTTATGATGTTTCTAGTGGAATAGTGCTTGTGGATAATAAAAATGTTCAAGATTATTTGCTAGAAGAATTAAACCAAAAGGTTGCAGTGGCAAGCCAAAAGGCAGTTTTATTTAAGGGCACAATTAAAGAAAATGTGGCGCTTGGCGAAAAAGAGCCAAATGAAGAAAGAATTATAGAAGCCTTAAAAACGGCACAAGCAGATTTTGTGTTTGATTTAGAAAAGGGAATAGATAGCGAAGTGAGCCAAGGAGGAACTAATTTTTCTGGTGGGCAAAAACAAAGGCTTTCTATTGCAAGGGCAATTTATAAAAATGCAGAAATTTTAATTTTTGATGACACCTTTTCTGCACTAGACTATAAAACAGATATGCTTGCAAGAAAAGCTATTAAAGAAAAAATGAAAGACGCAACTATTATAATTGTTGCCCAAAGAATTGGCACAATTAAAGATGCAGATGTTATTTTAGTTTTAGATAATGGAAAAATTGTTGGAAAGGGCACGCACGCAGAACTTCTTAATAGTTGCCCTCTTTACAAAGAAATTGCACTTTCACAACTAAGTAAGGAGGAACTATAATATGCCACCACTAATGCATCCACCAATTAGAAATGGCGGGAAAAAAGAAAAGTTAGATAAAGCATCAATAAAAAAACTAATAGTTTATTTAAAGCCATACACTTTTTCTATTATTATTTCAATAGTGCTAGCAATTTTAAGCAGTGTGGCTTCTATTATTGGACCAAATAAAATTAGTGATTTAATTAGTGCTATCACAAGTGGGATTTATTCGGTTTCTGGAATTAATATGCAAGAGTTTTATAGCGTGTTTATTTTCCTTGTTTGCCTTTATGCCTTTGGTGCTATTTCTGGATACACTCAGCAGTTTATTATGGCTGGGATAACTCAGAAAACAAGCAAGCGCCTTAGAACTGATTTAAACAAAAAATTAAACAAACTTCCGCTTAAATATTTCGACACCACCACAAGAGGTGACATTATTTCTAGGGTTACTAATGATGTGGACACTATTAGCCAAAGTTTAGGTTCAACAATCGCAAACTTAGTTAGTGCAATAACTCTTTTTGTGGGCGTTTTAATTATGATGTTTGTGGTTAGCCCAATACTTGCAGGGGTTACTATTGGTGCAAGCATAATTGGCTTTTTATTAATGGGGCTAATTCTATCTCGCTCGCAAAAATATTTTAACTTAAGGCAACAAAATCTTGGCGAACTTAACGGGCAAATAGAAGAAGTTTATTCTAATTTAGGCGTGATAAATGCATATAATGCCAGCGGTTTTTATAAAGAAAAATTTAATAAAATTAATGGAGAACTTTATAAAAACAACTGGAAAAGTCAGGCACTTTCTGGACTTATGCCACCACTTATGAATTTTGCTGGAAATCTTTCGTTTGCTTTAATTTTTGTTGTTGGGGTTGCTCTTATTTTAGGCGGAAGCAATGCAATTTCTTTTGGAACAATTATTTCATTCACAATTTATGCAAGATTATTTGCTCAACCTCTTTCAACAATTAGCCAATCTTTTTCAATGCTTCAACAAACAAGTGCGGCTTCAAGGCGAGTGTTTGAAGTTTTAGATGAAAAAGAAATGGAAAATGAAGATGAAAAAACGGCAACACTTTCTTCTGTTAGTGGAAATATAGAATTTAAAGATGTTGTGTTTGGCTATAATGAAAACAAAACAATAATAAAAGGCTTTTCGGCTAAGTTTAGTGCTGGGCAAAAGGTGGCAATTGTTGGGCCAACAGGGGCAGGCAAAACCACACTTGTGAACTTATTGATGCGTTTTTATGAAACAAATAGTGGCGATATTTTAATTGATGGCATTAGCATTAAAAGTATGAAAAGAGAACAGGTGCATTCGCTTTTTGATATGATTCTTCAAGACACTTGGGTTTTTGATGGAACCATAAAAGAAAACCTGGCATTTAATAAAGAAAATGTGAGTGATGAAGAAATTTTAAATGCCATAAATGCCGTTGGGTTATCACATTTTGTTTCAACACTAAAAAATGGCATCAACACAAAAATTGATGGAAGTTTAGGCCTAAGTGAAGGACAAAAACAGCAACTTACTATTGCTAGGGCAATTATAAAGAACTCTCCACTTTTAATTTTAGATGAAGCAACTTCTAGTGTGGACACCCGCACAGAACTAGTAATTCAAAATGCAATGGATAAATTAACCTTTGGCAGAACTTCATTTGTGATAGCACATAGGCTATCCACGATTAAAAATGCAGATGTTATTTTGGTTTTAAAAGATGGAGATATTGTTGAAAAGGGCACTCACGAAGAACTTTTAAATAAAAATGGTGATTATGCAGAACTTTATAATAGCCAATTTGCTGAAACCTAGCTTTAGCAAAAAAGTTTACAAAATTTTACAGAATATGATATAATCTGAGTAAGGAGGATTTTTTATGAAAAACGCAACAAAAGTTATGTATACCATTGGCAGAGTTTTTAATGTTATCGGCATTGTTTGCAGTGCACTGCTTTTGGTTTTTTCTATTCTAGTTATGATAGATAGTCAAAATGTGTTTAACCAATTAATTGCAGATGGTGTTACGAGATTTAGCGATGCTAAAGCAATTTATAATGTTGGCATAGCAATGCTTGTTTGGGCTTGCATTTATCTAATTGTGGAAATCGTAATTTACACACTTGCTAAAAAAGCGCAGAAGTCTATTGCACAAAACAGTGCAAACACAACACCACATATTGTTATGCTTATAATTGGTATTTTCGGCGATATCTTCTATTTAATAGGTGGTATTTTTGGCGTTATTGCTGCTGGAAACAACGAATCGAAATAAAAGATGGGGCATTTGCCCTGTTTTTTTATTTTTCAGAAAAACAATGCAATTTGTTTGATAATTTTTTAAAAACAATTTATACTATATATAATATAATATATAGGGGAGAAAAATATGAAAAAGTTTGTAAAAATTTTTGCAATTTTAGTTTTGGCTATTGTTCCTATGATGATTTTTGCAGCATGTAATGCAAATGGCTCTTTAAACTTTAAAGTTAAAGATGCAAAACTTATGCAATCATCTTTTGTTTATGATGGCACGGAAAAACAAATTGCAATTAAAGAAGATAGCTTGCCACAAAATGTGGTGGTTAAGGCTGTTGAAGGCGATAGCAAGGCAACAAATGCTGGAAACTATGTTGCTAGAATTCAATTAGCATATAAAGAAGGCGAAACTGAACTAGCAACAATAGAATTAGAGTTTCCTTGGCAAATAACCAAAAGCGATTTAAATGTGAACACTAGCGAAATCGCTCTAGAAGAAACAGCATTTACTTACAACAGAAATAATCATGTGGTAAGTGTTAATGAAGAAACATTGCCAGATAATATTGAAGTTGACCGCATTGAAAATGGTGTTGGCAGATTTGCTGGCGAGTATCAAGCAAGAATCTTTTTAAGATACATTGGCGAAGGTGCTCAAAACTATAACCCAATTGCACCAATTTATAGATTATACACAATAAATAAAGACGAAGCACCAGTTGCACCAAATGCAGTTGAATTTAATCAGCTAACATATAATGGGCAAACTCAAACAGCAACAGTGAACCCAGCAAGCATTGAAGGTTTTGAAGTTGTTAGCATTTCTGGAAACACTGCAAAAGAAGCAGGCGAATATAATGCAACCCTTGCACTTAGATATGTTGGTGCAGATGCACAAAGCTATAACACAACTGTTTTTGAAGATATTGAGGCATCTTTTGTAATAGATAAAGCAGAAGCACCAGTTGTGCCAAGTGCTATTGAATTTAATGAGCTAACATATAATGGGCAAATCCAAACAGCAACAGTTAATTCTGCAAGTATTGAAGGATTTGAAGTTGCAAGCATTTCTGGAAACACTGCAAAAGAAGCCGGCGAATATAGTGCAACCCTTGCACTTAGATATATTGGCACTGATGCAGAAAGCTATAAAACAACATTGTTTGTTGGAGTTGGTGCAAAATATGTAATTAATAAAGCAACACTTCAATTCCCAAGCATTAGTTTAGTTAATGATGAGATGGTTTATAATAAAATACCTCAACAAGCATTGGCAAATGAAAGCACTCTTGAAGAAAACTTTATTGTTGCAAACATAGTAAACAATGAAGCAACTGAAGAAGGTAACTACACAGCAATTATCACACTTCTTTATGTTGGAGAAGATGCAGATAACTATACCAGTATTGTGAAAACAGTTTCAAGAAATTACAGCATTATTAAAACAATTGAAGTTGAAAGTGCAGAAGAATATGTTTTAGCTTTTGCAACTGCAAGCGAAGGAAATGGTGTTGTAATTAACATCAATGCAGATTTAGATCTTTCTAATAAAGCAATGGTTGTCGTTTCTAGTGACACAACTATTAATTTAAATGGTCACACTTTAAATGCAGGTCTTAATGGAGATTATTCACGAAGCATTTTACAAGTGGTAAATGATGCAACACTTACTATCAATGGCACCGAGGAAGGCTCTAAAGTTTATGG
>JAFSXW010000034.1 GCA_017443885.1 Clostridia bacterium
AAACTAGCACCTAATATTACAACACTTTTCATATTTATTCTCCATAATTAATTTACCAAAAAAAACAAAAAATGTAAATAGAAAAGAAAAATAATTATTATATAAAAATCCAAAAAACGGCTTCGAGTTCCAAAATATAAAATAAAAAAAGCACCAAAAACTTGGTGCAAAGATTTTCGTGGTGGGTCATCGGGGGCTCGAACCCCGGACATTTCGATTAAGAGTCGAATGCTCTGCCAACTGAGCTAATGACCCAAATATAAGTTTATTCACTCTTAAACGAAAGTATTATACCACAAAAACGCAAAAATGCAACAATATTGTTATAATTTTTTAAATTTTATTATTGCGTTATATAGTTGCATCTATTATATTTTAAGTTTGTAAGCAAGCAGTAGGGGCTATCGTTTGTTAGCTTTGCCCAATCATAGATAGAAATGCTTTGATTTTTGCTTTGCCCCAAAACAATAACTTCTTGGTTTTCTTTTGCATTGATGTTTGTTAAATCTATCATAAAGCAATCCATGCAAACAAGCCCAACAATTTTTGCTAGGCGGTTGCTAATGACAACGCTTCCACAGTTAGAAAGTCCACGAGGTATGCCATCGGCATAGCCAAGGGGAACAACTCCAATTTGCATATCTTTTTGTGCAACAAAAGTGCAATCATATCCAATTTTCTCGCCTTTTTTAACCTTAAATGAAAAAACAATTTTGCTTTTTATTTCTATTGCAGAATTAGGTGAACTTTCGCTTCCAAGAAACATATTAAGACCAACTCGCACCATATTTTCTTGAAAATTTAACAAATCATAGCATCCACTTGCTGAAATTGAAAATAAAATATTATTAGGGAATAATGCTTTAAAGCCAACAAATTTTTCGTATTGTTTTGTTGTTTCTATATTATTTTTGCTATAAGCAAAATGACTAAACGCGCCAACTAATTTTAAGTTATCGTTTTTATTAATTATGTTCAGGGCTTTATTAATTTCTTTTTCAGAAGAGAAACCATAACGGTTCATTCCGGTGTTTAATGCAAAATGCACACAAAGAGGGTGCTTTAACTTTATGTTTTTTAAATCTGAAACAGAAGAAATACTTATTTCAAAGTGGTTTTCGGCACAATAGCTATAATATTCTTTTAAAACCCTGCCTAAAATTAAAATTCTTGCGTTTTTTAGTTCATTTCTTATTTCTATTGCTTCTTGAACGCAGGAAACAGCAAAATAATCAACTTCATTTTCAATGATTTTTGCCACTTCTTTTGCCGAAAGAGAATAAGCATTAGCCTTTATGCAAGCACATAACAAAACGCCATTATTAAGTTGTTTTTTTATTGCTGAAATATTTTCTAATAAGTGTTTTTTATTAATTATAAATTTATTAAAACTTTCCATATAAAAATTGTATGCAAGTGGTGCTTTGTTGTTGCAATAAAAAAAGTTGCAAAATATTTTTTTAGTGTGGTATAATGTGTTTATGCAAATTATCACAGGAAAATATAAAGGTAGAAAATTAGTTTCAACCAAAGAAGAAACAACAAAACCAACACTTGCTAGAGTGAAGGAAAGTATGTTTTGCGTAATTGCAGACGAAATTGAAAACAAGGTGGTGCTAGACCTTTTTGCTGGCAGTGGGGCACTTGGAATAGAGTGCGTAAGTCGTGGGGCAAAAAAGGTTTATTTTTGCGATAATAATAAAGATGCTATTAATTATTTAAAAAAGAATTTAAACAATATTAAAGATGATTATGTTATTTTAGAAGATGATTTTTCAGTTGCTATTTCAAAACTAGAAGATAGTGTTGATTTAGTGTTTTTAGATCCGCCTTTTGCTAGCGATTTTGGCGAAAAAGCAATTTATTTATTGGTTTCTAAAAATAAATTAAATGATGACGCTTTAATTGTTTTTGAACATAGCACAAAAAAATGTTTGCCAAGTGCACTAAAAGATTGTATAATAGAGAAGCAAAAAATTTATGGCTCGGTGGCTGTTGATTTTGTAAGGTATAAAAAATAAGTATGGATTTAAACGATAAAATTGAAGAACTTAAAGAAGAACTCATTAGTCAACGAGGCTTTTTATGGAGCAAAAAAAATAAAGATAGCATAACAAAATGCTTAAATATCATTGAAGATATTAAGCTTAATTTGCCTTCTGCATTGCAAGAAGCAGGCTATATTTTAAGCCAAAAGCAAAAAATTCTATCTAGTGCTCAAGAAGCAGGAAATAAAATTGTTGCTGATGCCACAATGAAAGCAAAGCAATTATTAAGCGAAGAAAAAATTTATAAGGAAGCCCAAGCAGAAGTTGAAAATATGGTTGCTGATGCCAATAAAAGATGCAACCAACTATATTCTTCAACCAAAGAAAATATTGATCGAATGCTAAAATCAGTTGAAGATTATTTTGCAGACAACTTGCATGTAATAAGAAATAACAGGGAAGAACTTGCCGGCGGAAATATAATTAATAAGCGCCCAAAACAATAAAAAATTAATTGAAACTATAAAGAGCCAACTTGCTAGTTGGTTTTTTTGTGCCACAAATTATAAGAAAATAATTATTAGTAGGGGATTAATAGGGGTGTTTATTAAACTAAAAAAGCAGGCTTATTGCCTGCATATTTTTTATGGTGCGGATGAAGGGACCGCACGATTGATAAATCGTGCCTTCCTTGTGGCATAGCCACTGCGGACCTGTTCCCTAAAAACTCGCCACAGGCAAGTTTTATTAACGCTCACAGCCCTCTTAGTGTTCAAGTCCCTTTTTAAACAAAAAAGCAGGCTTATTGCCTGCATATTTTTTATGGTGCGGATGAAGGGACTTGAACCCCCACGCCTCTCAGCACTAGATCCTAAGTCTAGCGTGTCTGCCATTTCACCACATCCGCTTATTTAATTTATTCACACAACGATTAAGTTGCTTGTTTTCGGTTGTAAGATGGGGTAGGTTAACTCCCAATCTTACGGAGGTTAGGTTTACAAAAATTGCTATTATAGCAATCGGGAAATTAGTGGTGGCTCACCCGGGATTCGAACCCGGGACCCCTTGATTAAAAGTCAAGTGCTCTACCGACTGAGCTAGTGAACCATAATGTTTTTGAGTAATCTCCAAAAAGCCTTGAATAAAAGTCAGGTGCTTCTTGCGACTGAGCTAGTGAACCATAATGTTATTAAGTAATCTCCAAAAAGCCTTGAATAAAAGTTAGGTGCTTCTTGCGACTTTGGTAGTGAACCATAAGTAAGTAATTGTGCAAATTGCAAAACTCGCAAACGCACAAATTATATCAGCATTTAAAACTATTGTCAATAAATTTTACAAATTTTAACAAAATTTTATTGCTTTGGCTGGGGTGGCAGGATTCGAACCTACGCATGCGAGAGTCAAAGTCTCGTGCCTTACCGCTTGGCGACACCCCAATATATATAAGTTATTAAGTTTTAAATGTGTTGGCTGGGGCGGAAGGATTTGAACCCTCGAATGTGGGAGTCAGAGTCCCATGCCTTACCACTTGGCGACACCCCAATATA
>JAFSXW010000035.1 GCA_017443885.1 Clostridia bacterium
CTGAAAATCCTCGTGTCGGTGGTTCGATTCCGCCCCGCGGCACCAATAAAAGTTAAAAGTGAAAAGTTAAGAGTGAAAAGGTAGGTTTCCATCGATATTTTCACTTTAATATGCCGGTGTGGCTCAATGGTAGAGCATCTGACTTGTAATCAGACGGTTGTTGGTTCGATTCCGACCACCGGCTCCAAAACCCTAACTAGTATTGGTTTGGGGTTTTTAATTTAATAAAGGGAAGTTTCCAGAGCGGCCAAATGGGGCGGACTGTAAATCCGTTGTCTCCGACTTCGGTGGTTCTAATCCACCACTTCCCACCATATTGGGCTTTTTGCCCAATATTTTTTTGTTTAAATAAGTTTTAAATTGACTTTCTTTCTTACATAATGTATTATATAAAATAATAAATATTGTCAATTATTATAGGGGTTTATATGAAATTATATAATTCAGAAACTAGAAAGGTGGAAGAGTTTGTTCCACATAACAAAAACGAAGTTACTATGTATACCTGTGGGCCAACGGTTTATCATTATGCGCACATTGGTAACCTTAGAAGTTATATAATGGAAGACATTTTAGAGCGTGCTTTAAATTATCTTGGTTTTAATGTTAAAAGGGCAATGAATATTACAGATGTTGGTCATCTTTCTAGTGATGGCGACACCGGTGAAGATAAAATGCTTATTGGTGCCGAGCGTGAGCATAAAAGCGTTATGGAAATTGCTGCGTTTTACACCGAAGCGTTTAAAAAAGATTTTTTTAGCCTTAATTTAAAGTGGCCAGAAATTGTGGTTCCAGCAACAGATTGTATTGATTATTATATTAAAATGGTTTCTAGGCTTTTAGAGAATGGTTTTGCGTATAAAAGTGGTGGCAATATTTATTTTAACACTAGCAAATTAAAAGAGTATTATAGGCTGACAAACCAAGGTGCTAAAGATTTAGTTGTTGGAGCCCGTGATGATGTTAGTGAAGATGAAAGCAAAAAGAATCCAAACGACTTTGTTTTATGGTTCACTAAATCTAAATTTGAAAACCATGCTCTCAGATGGGATAGTCCATGGGGCACAGGATATCCAGGTTGGCATATTGAATGCTCTGGAATTTCCCTTAAATATTTAGGTGAATATCTAGATATTCACTGCGGTGGTGTGGATAATAAATTTCCGCATCACACAAACGAAATTGCGCAAACAGAAAGTGTGGTTGGGCATAAGTGGTGCTCGTATTGGTTTCATGTGGAGCACCTTAACACCACAAATGGTAAAATGAGCAAAAGTTCAGGAAACTTTTTAACGCTCACAAAACTAGCGGAAGATGGTTTTAGCCCAATGGTTTATAAATTCTTCTGCCTTCAAAGCCATTATAGAAGGCAACTAGTGTTTTCAGAAGAAGGCCTTAAAATGGCAAAAAATGCTTATGAAAAACTAATTAAAAAACTAAACGGCCTAACCCAAGATAATTCTTTAATTGACGATGAAAAATTTAATGCTTTAAGCCAAAAATTTAAAGATGCCTTAAGCCAAGATCTAAACACATCTCTTGCACTTACTTGCGTTTTTGATGTTTTAAAAAGTGATGCAAACACCTCAACAAAAATTGCATTAATTAAAAGTTTTGATAGTGTTTTAAATTTAAATTTAGTTGATGCTATTGGCAAAAATCAAGATAATGAAGCCACTGCACAAGTTTCAAGCAACATTGATTCTAATTTTGAAAAATATATTTTAGAAAAAATTGAAGAAAGAAAAATGGCTAAGCAAAATAAAGACTACGCAAAAGCTGATGCGATAAGAAGCGAATTATTACAAATGGGTGTTGTTTTAATAGACACAAAAGATGGAACAAATTTTACAATAAACAAATAAAAGTGGGAATGATATGGAGCTAAAAAAAGAAAAAATAATTTTTGATGTTGACCCTGGCGTTGATGATGCTGCGGCATTGTCGCTATCTCTATACGATAGAATTATGGATGTGGTGTTAGTTACAACGGTTAATGGCAATAGAGATATAAATGTTGTAACGAGAAATGCACTTCATATTTTAGATTTGTTTAATAAGGCAAATATTCCAGTTGCAATGGGCGCAAGTTCTGCACTTAAAAGGGTTAGCCCTGATGCAATGAATGTGCATAAATTTGAGGGGCTTGGGGGCTATATCCCACCAAAAACCACACCAAACAAGCCAATAAGTTTAGACGCTGTTGAAGCGATGTATGGCGTAATAAAAAAATATAAGCATAATATTTCCATAATTGCTGTTGGCCCACACACAAATATTGCAAGCCTAATTTTAAAACACCCAGATGTTAAACAAATGATAAATCACATTTACACAGAAGGATGTTCTCCTTATGGCTGGAAAAGGCAAGGCAAGTGGACTAATTATATTTCCTTTAATGCGCGAACTGATCCAGAAGCGTTACAAATCGTTTTAGAAAGTGGCATTCCCGTTTCCCTAGTTCCATCAAGAATTGGCAGAGAAAAGGCGTTTTTAACCGAAAAAGAGGCATTAAAGATAAGAGATATAAACACAGTGGGTGAATGGCTTTATGAAATGTATGATGGATATTGGGAGCATGGCTACACAGATAAAAGAATTGCCCTTAACGACACTTGTGCATGCCTAGTGATGAGAGAGCCTAGCATTTTTAAATTGAAAAAAGTAACCGCAACTGTTAACACCACGGATATGCCAGGAAAAACTGAATTTAAAGTAACTAGAAAAAGTCATATTGAACTTGCAGTTGGGGCAAATAAACGAAAACTTTATAAGTGTTTCACACGAGCCGTTAAAAAACTTGATAGATTTAATTTTTCTAAAGAAATAGACCGCTCTAAAAAAGAAAGAGCCAATAGGTTTGGTGGGCAAAACTAATAGTATAAAAACAGCTAAAAAATAAAAGTTTAATATAAAATAAATGAAATTACGACAATTATTTTGTCGTAATTTTTTTTATTAATATTTTAAAATTTAGTTAGAAGGAGCGAAAATGGAAATTTCATATAAAACAGTTGGCGACAAAGTGATAGCGTTTTTAAAAGGCGAATTAGATGAATATACAGCCGAACACATAAGGCTTTCGCTTGACACAATTTTAAGTGATATGCAAAAGGCAAATGTAAGTGAACTAATTTTAGATTTCAGTGGCGTTACATTTATGGACAGCACAGGTATTGGAATGCTTATTGCAAGATATAAAAAGTTTAATAATTTTGGAATTGGAATAAAAATAAAAAATGCCAGTGGGCATGTTGATAAAATTTTAGCAATGAGTGGAATTTACACGATTATGCCTAAACTTAGTGCATAAAAAAGGGGGATTTATGAAAGAAGTTTTTGATAATAGTTTTACTATGTATTTAGATGGGATTTTAGAAAACGAAGGTTTTGCACGCAGTATGGTGGCGGCATTTTGTGTTAAATTAAATCCATCAATAAGCGAAATAGGAGATATTAAAACAGCTGTAAGTGAGGCGGTAACCAATAGCATAGTTCATGGTTATCCTAATAAAAAAGGCCAAGTTATGATAAGCGTTGGCATACGAGCTAATATAGTGCAGATAATTGTGGCAGATAATGGC
>JAFSXW010000036.1 GCA_017443885.1 Clostridia bacterium
AAGACATTGAAAAAGATGGCTTAAACTTTAAAGAACAAGCTCAAAAATTAGTTAGCAAAATAATGATTCACCTAGAAATAAAACTAGGCAAAGAAAAACTTGCAAAAACTAAAATTCAAAAAACATTGCTTGCAAATATTGATAAAATTAAAGCAAAAGAAGTGTTTATAAATCTTTATAAAAACAAAGAAAACTTTGTGAAAAGAGTGATTGAAGCATATAACGAAATAGGAACAAACGCTAAAAATAGGCTAACAATTCAAGAGCTGAGCGAAATATTTGATTACACAGAAGATTTGCTTTCTAAAAATATGCTTCCATTTGAAGATGTTTCGGGCTATTTATATCTTAAAGATAGGGTTGTTGGCATTAAAACTCAACAAACAATAAAGCAGGTGGTTATTGATGAGGGGCAAGACTATACCGCTATGCAATATAGAATTTTATCTAATGTGTTTAAAAATGCAAAAATAACCGTTTTAGGAGATTCTAGTCAATGCATTTTACCATATGGTGGGTTTTCTAATTTTGAAAATGTAACTAATCTGTTAAGTCAAGATAGAGTGAAAGAAAAATGCACAATTGCATATTTAAATAAAACTTATAGAAGCACAATTGAAATTAACACATTTGCTCGCAAAATTATTGGCGAAAAATCTAGTATTGGTCAAATTGAAAGACATGGAGATGAAGTTCAAATTATAAAAGATACGTTAGATTTTAAAAATAGTCAAATTAAAAAAGATGCAATAAACTTAAAAACGAAAGATAACACAGTTGCAATAATCACCAAAACTGAAGCGCAAGCTAGGGCGCTAAAAGAAGCACTTGTTGGCGAAAAAGAATCAAGGCAATTTAAGTTGGTTACAAAACTAGACAAAACCTTTTCTGCATCTAGCATTATGATTATTCCTGCATATTTAGCAAAAGGCCTGGAATTTGATATAGCCTTAATTTATGGAGCAGATGAAAGTGAATATAAAGAAGAATTTAAAAACTTATTCTATGTGGCAGTAACAAGGGCGCTTCATAAATTAAATGTTTATTATAACGACAAACTAACAAAATTGATAAAATAAAAAAATAGGGAACTTATGAAAACTCAACATAATTTTAAAAACAATTTAATAATAGGGAAAAGTGATGCCACAAAAGGCGCATCAAGCAATCAAACACTATATGAAAAATATGGCATTTCGTCAAGCAGAGCCATAATGGTTAAACATATTTATAACGAATTTAAATTCAAGGTGTGGTGGTATATAATATTTTTAACACTTGGAGCAGTGTGCTTAGTTTTAGCCCCATATAGTTATTTAAGTGTTTTAGAACTGGTGGTTTGCCTAATTAGCGTTGATTTAGTTGGAAGGGCAAAACTTTCAGGGCATATTGTGGCAATAGTAGAAGTGTTTTTATATGCTTATTTAAGTTATAAAAATGGGCTTTATGGCGAAGTGTTTAAATCTCTTGTGATAAATCTGGGGCTTACAATTTTTGCCATTATTAGTTGGACAAAATCTTTAAAACAACAATCTAATACTGAAAATAACACGATAAAAATTAGAAAACTTTCGCCAAAAGGCTGGCTTCTTTCAAGCATATTGTTTTTAGCGATTGGCGTTGGTGCATATTTTGCATTAGGGGCAATAGGCACTAATTCTCTTATTTTAAGTGCTATAACATTTAGTATGTCGGTTGTGTGCAAAACACTAAATGCTCTTTGCTATAAAGAAAGCTGGTTTTTGCAAATTTTGCAATCATTTATAAGTTTAAGTTTGTGGGTGAGCGTTTTAATCACAAGTGGATTATCCGATTTATCTAACTTGCCAATTCTAGTGTTATATGTGGCAGTTATAACAAATGGTTTCTATTCATATTTAATGTGGAAAACAATGTATAAGAAAGCAGTTGTTAATGGTGGAAGACTTTTTGCATTAAGGCCACTTAAAGTAAATAAAATAGCAAAAATAAGAAGAAGATATAAAACGCTTGTGTGGAATAAACAGATTGATATGGCTAAAAATAGTTAATTTTGTTGACAAGTTTTTTGTTGTTTTATAAAATAAATAATGGAGATTAAAAACACAAATGAGTTCAAAAAAGGTTATCAGTTTTTTCATTGTTGCAGTTGCAGTGCTATTAGTTAGTGCAGTTGCTTGTGTCGGTATTGTTTTAGGGCGCAAAAAAATAACAGCGCCTCAGATTATATCTTCTTACGCATTTAATTTTTACGAAACTAATAGTTCGGAAATTCGTGAACGCAGTTCTTCAAAATTAACGCTAAACCAAGCAGTTAGTTTTAAACCATCACAATCCACTAGTTTTAGTGAAAATTTCTTTCATAAAAACGGCGATAGCGCTAGTGATGGAGTGGATTATTCAATAACAAAATATTCTTCTTATGTGGCACTAATTCCGTTTACTGCAAAGAATGGCAGTGAACTTGATAAGCATTTTAAAATAGACCTATCAAGTGAAGATATTATAACTGCTTCCACTGCTTCAATGAAAGAAAGTTTGCTTATTAAAATTTATTGCTATGAAACAGATTCGTACTACACTGAAGAAGAATTTAATAGTGCAAATCTTGAAGCAAAACCAGGGCAGATATGCAATTTTTGTTTAGTTGCAATTTGTGATGAAACAAAAAGTGAGGGCGTAAATTTTGGCACAGATTATGCAAATTTAAATTTCCTTATTTATGTTGTTGCATAATTTTTAGCATTATTTAAATTTTTTAATTAAAGGCAAAAGCACTTTAGCATATTTTAGGTTAAAGTGTTTTTTTTGTGAAAAAAATTAATTGTGTTATAGGGTAAGAGCAAATGGAAAACTAAAAAATAGTAATTAAGAAAGATTATTTTTTAAAATTAATTGTGTAATTTTCAAAATAATAGGTATTGACAAATTAATAAAGAGGTGGTAGAATTTTGCCAGCATAATATGTAAATAGGAGGTTGCAAATATGAATAGCCAACTACAAAATTTAAAATTAGGCGAAATTTGGTGCGAAGAAATTAAGAAATATTCTCTTAATAACGAGAATTTTAATGTTAGAAAAGAAATTAAAAATGGTTATTATTCTAGGGTTTATTTCAATAATGTTTTAGTTGCAGAAGAAGCAAACCCAACAATATCAAGTGCAAATTATTTATTAAATTCTTGTGATGATTTTGCAAAAAAATTCTTTAATCAAACAAGAAATTTAACAAAGGGGCAAGTGCATACTTTTGTTGGCGATGGTTTTTCATTAAAATTTGTTGCCGGAGAAAATATTTACACATATATTGATGGTGAAAAGGTTTTTTATAGGAACTACACTCCTGACACTCTTGGCTTTTTGCAAGCAAAATTTGAAGCAGAGAAGAAAGTGGAAGAGTTAGAAAATCAAAACGCTAAATAGGTAAAATATGAAAAACATAGGGCATGATTTATTAAATTCTGGGCAATTTATTGCTTCAAACTTTAATTTAGATAATACTAATATTGGTATTTTGGTAAATAAATCAAACAATACTACTGATGTTTATTTTGATTTTAATTTAGTTCAAAGTTTTGATGGCGTTTCAAAAGGAGTGATAAAAAATGCTTTTACATTTGCGCTAAAGCAGTATATTAGCTTTTTTGGTGCACCTTCGCAAGAAGGATTAAAAACTATAAAACAAGAACTAGCAAACGCAACAAATTCCGTTGAAATAAGTGATAATTTTGAAACGACTTATGATGCTTCCTACAATGAAGATGAACTAAGCTTATAAAATTGATAAAAACTCTTGACAATAGACATGCGTTGTTGTATTATATATGTGTATTTTAAAGAAGAAGCAACCTTCTCACCAACCGAATGAAAGATTTTGTTTGGTAAATAATTAGATTTTATGTGCTCTAAACTTTGTTTTTTAGGGCAATTTAATTTGGTTAAAGGTGGCTTGTGGCCATCTTTTATTTTTTAAAATACGCTTTAATAATATCGTTCTAAATAGAACAAGGAGGAAAAAATTATTAAACAAGATAATCAACTTAACGAGGAAATTACTGATAAAGAAGTTAGGCTAATTGGGCCAGATGGTGCACAACTAGGCATTGTTAGTAGCCAGGAAGCATTAAGGCAAGCAAGAGAGCAAGATTTAGATTTAGTTAAAATTTCCCCAAACGCCGTTCCACCGGTGTGCCGTATTATGAATTATGGCAAATTTAAGTTCGACCAAATGAAAAGGGAAAAAGAAGCCCGTAAAAATCAAAAAGTTGTTGAACTTAAAGAAATTCAACTTTCTATGACAATTGAACTTCACGATATGGAAGTGAAGGCAAAAAATGCAAACAAGTTTTTACTTCAAGGCAATAAAGTAAAAGTTGCTCTTCGTATGCGTGGTAGGCAACAAGCTTACTTTATGAAAGGAATTGAAATTTGCAAGCAGTTTTATGGTTTAGTTGAAGAAAATGCAGTGATGGATAAAGAGCCAAAAGTTGAAGGAAGAAATGTTTTAATGATTCTTTCACCAAAAACACAAAAATAAGAAAAGGAGAAAATTTATTATGCCAAAACAAAAAAATAATAGTGCCGCAAAAAAGCGTTTTGTCGTTTTAAAAAGCGGTAAAATAAAAAGAGCAAAACAAAATAAACGCCACATTTTAACCAAAAAGGAAACAAAGAGAAAAAGAGGTTTAAGACAAACCGCTTATGTTTCAACCACGCAAGAAAAAACTATAAAAAAATTGGTTGGTAGCCAAGATTAAGGAGAAAGAAGATGAGAATTAAAAGAGGCGTTAATGCCGTTAAAAAGAGAAGAAAAATTTTAAAGGCTGCCAAAGGATATCGTGGCAGTAAGTCAACACTATACAGAGTTGCTCGTGAAGCAGTTATGAAGAGCGAGAACTATGCTTATGTTGGCCGTAAAAACAAAAAGAGAGATTTTAGAGCATTATGGATTGCTCGTATTAATGCAGAAGCAAGAGTTTATGGTCTTTCTTATTCAAAACTTATGCATGGTTTAAAACTAGCAGGCATTGAACTAAACAGAAAAGTTTTAGCAGACATTGCTGTTAGCGATAAAGAAGCTTTTGGCAAACTATGCGAAAGTGCAAAAAATGCACTTTCAAAATAAAAAGGTTGCAAAACTAGTTTAAAAAGGGTATTATATTTATAATACCTTTTTTATTGGAGAAAATATGGAAATAATTTCGAGTTTAGAAAATCCTCAAATTAAAAAGTTAAAAAGCCTTGCAGAAAAGAAATTTCGTAAGTTTTATGGCGAATATGTGGTTGAAGGCGAAAAGTGTGTTAGGGAAGCGATTTTTAGTGGTGCAACAATCACAAAACTATTTGTTAGCGAAAGCAAACAGGGCGAATATGAAGATATAATTAAAAATTGCAGTGAAAAAACGGTGGTTTTAACGGATAAACTTTTTGGCAAAATTGCAGACACGGTTAATCCTCAGGGCATATTAGCTGAAATAGAGATGCGCCATAGCGAAGATTTTACTCCTAAAAGCAAGCCATTTTTAGTGCTTGATAGAATTAGTGATCCCGGAAACTTAGGAACGATTATTCGAACAGCAGTTGCCACTGGGTTTAGCGATATTGTTTTGATAGACACAGTTGAACCATATAATCCAAAAACAGTGCGTGCATCTTCTAGTGGTATATTTTTCGTAAACTTTTATCCACTGGACACTACTAGTTTAATAAAAAAATGCAAAGATGAAGGCATAGAAATTTTGGTTGCAGATATGGCTGGTAAAAATGTGTTTAAGATTAATAAACCAACCGAAAACTATTGCCTTGTAATATGCAACGAGGCTAATGGTGCAAGCAAAGAAATACTAGAAGGCGCAGATAAAATAATCTCACTTCCAATGCTTCCAGAAATGGAAAGTTTAAATGCTGGGGTTTGTGCTAGTGTTTTAATGTATGAATTTTCTAAAGAGAATTTCTAATTTGTGCTAAAATATTTGGAAGAAATAATAAAAAAGTGTAAAATAAATTATAAAAAATAAAACGGAGGATATAAAGATGAGTGGACATAGTAAGTTTCATAACATCAAAGCAACAAAAGATAAGGCAGATGCAGCGCGTGGCAAAATATTTACAAAATTAGGCCGTGAAATTGCTGTTGCCGTTAAAATGGGAGGGCCAGACCCCAGCACTAATAGCAAACTTTATGATGTTATAGTTAAGGCAAAACAAAACAATATGCCAAACGATAATATCCAGCGTTCTATTAAAAAAGCTAGTGGAGAAGGTGCTTCTAGCGATAATTTCGATTCAATCACTTATGAAGGATATGGCCCTAATGGCGTAGCCTTTATTGTTGAGTGTTTAACTGATAATAGAAACCGCACAGCAAGTGATGTAAGGCATTTATTCGATAAACATGGTGGAAGTTTAGGAACTAGTGGAAGCGTTATGTTTATGTTTGATAGAAAGGGCGTTATAATGCTTGAAAATAAAGAAGGCGTAGGCGAAGATGATGTGATGATGCTTGCCCTAGATAATGGTGCAGATGATGTAGTTAGCGAAGAAGATGGCTATGTTGTTTACACATTGCCAGAGAATTTCCACACTGCAAGTAAGGCATTTGAAGAAAATGGCTTTACTATTATTTCTAGCGAAGTGGAATATGTGCCAACAAATGTAATTAGTTTGCCAGAAGATAAACAAGCAAGCATTGAAAAACTT
>JAFSXW010000037.1 GCA_017443885.1 Clostridia bacterium
AAAATGTTTATATTGGGGCTATTCAAAATTTCACAACAAAACAAGAAGACAAATTTTCTAAAAATATGGACAGATTTTTACGCAAAGTGAATAGTGGGGTTCCAGACGATTCAATTGAATCCAATGTTTCACCAAAGGCGCTTGTGAGCATGGTGATTTTTATGGAATATGCATGCAGTTTAGGGGCAGAATATGCAAGTGCTTATAATTACTTGCCATTAAGATATTCTTCTAAATTAGGCGTGATTAATGCCAAGGCAAAAAATGTTAATAATGGTGAAGTTCAAAGCGAAAAAACAACCAATGGCGAAAATAATTCTGAAATTAAATTAATAACAGAGGATAGAAATAATGCGGATGTTTGCCAAACATTTTTTGACAAACTAGACGCTGACCAATATAATATTACTAATAAATTTATGTATTTATTTGCTAGAATCAACCATCATTTTAGCAGTGCAAAAACAGAATTTTCTGAAATTGGTTGCAAAATAAATTTAAATTTAGAAAATAGTGAAGAAAGAAATGATAATATTATCTATAATATTTTAAATAGTGCTAAAAAATCACATATGGAAAAATAGCAATATAAAATAAAGATATAAAAAACACGGATTAATTTGCCGTGTTTTTATTTTTCTAGATTATCATCGCCATAGTTCATAATGCTATTTAGTGAGCCGTTATGATAGGCAATATCCACTATTGTTTCTTTGTTTTTATTTTCAAGATTTAAAAGCTCTTTATTTTGAATAAGCGTGTGGCAATGTGCAATATCATTATTTTTAAACAGATAGTGGGCGATAGTGTTGCCTAAATAATCTTGAATTTTCATAAGATTATTATCTTCTAAATATGGTTCTAGCAAATTTAATTTATAGTTTTGGCTTGCAATTAAATGTGGGATAGTTTGCCCAAAAGAATTTGCGGTGTTTCTTAGCGAGCTATTTTCTAGCCAATGCGAAATAATATTTAAATTCTGCTCATCGTAAGCAATATGCCCCATAGTGTCTCCACTAGTGTTTTTAATAATCGCAATTTCTGGGTTGTTTGCAATAATTTCATTACATTCTCTTGTAAGGTGGTTTCTTACGCAATAAAAACCAAGATGTTCTCCGAATTTGTCGGTTGTTAGCAAATATCTTTTATGCTTTATTGCCTCAAACACAACCTTTCTAAAATCTTTATTCTTACTTGCCTTTTTAGTGGCTTCCATAAAGAAATATTTTCCATGAAAGCTAGACAAAATTAAATCTTCTTTGCTAAGTATTTTTAGGCATACATCTATATTTTCTTCATCTAATGCAACAAAAGCCATTGTTTTACCCTCAGCATTACGCTTCATATAAACATTTTTATATTTAAGCAGTTCTACTGCAAGTTTATTCATATTTAGTTTTACTGCAACATGGCCTATATAATCTCCATTTTTTGCAACGGCAGTAAGATAGGGTGAAGTTCCAGTTTTTTTAACATCTTTTCTTATTGAACTAATTAAATTTAGTTCTATGTGGTTTAATATATTTTGAAATTCTTCTGTAAGTGGAAAATATTTTTTTATTTCAAGAAGCGTGTTTATATCGTTTTTCATAATATTCCTTTAAGTTCTTATATTTTACCACTGCTATATATAAGTGTCAAGAGAGAATATTTTTATTATATAAAATTAAATTGAAAAATTTAAACAAGTTGTGTATAATTAAAATGGAATGTTATGAATAATAAAATTTACTTCACAAAACTAGCAACTCTTGCAGGAACTTTTCTTGGAAGTGGTGTGTATAATTTCAGAAAGCATATTGAAGGCGTTAAAACAAAGCGAAATATAGCATATTGTTCTAATCCTAATAAATATGAATATTTTGATGTGTTTTTTCCAGATGATTCTAATAGTATTTATATTAAAGAAAAAAATCGTAAAAAATTTTATCCAATGGTAGTGTATTTTCATGGTGGCGGTTGGGCAAGCTATTCTAAAATTTTATTTACCACTCTTTCTAGAAGGCTTGCAAAAATGGGGTTTGTGGTGTTTTGTGCAAATTATAGTTTAGCTCCAAAATATAAAATGAACAAGATAATAGAAGATGGCGTTTGTGCACTAGACTTTGCTCGAAAAATTTCAGGAAGTTTTGGTGCAGATAAAAACAATGTTGTTCTTGCGGGGGATTCGGCAGGTGCACATATTGCAAGCGAAATTATGGCACAAAAATCTGAAAAAGCAACACGCAGAAATGAATATGACTATATAAAAGGGCTGGGGCTTTTTTATGGGGTTTTTGATTTAAATTCAGTTGTTTTTAGTGGCTTTCCTAATATAAAAACACTTGTTGATGCCTCAATAGAAGGTGGCCTGAAAAACAAAAAAGAACTAAACAAATATTCACCAGCAAGTAAAGATTTAACAAAATTTGCGCCATGCTTTCTTTCTAGTGGCGAAATAGATTTTTTGCACGAAAGCCAATCTAAAACTTTTGCAAAGCTTTTAGAAGAAAGTGGAGTGATAGTTAAAACAAAATTTTATAAGCGTAGCGAAAAACGAGCAATGCATGCATTTATGACTTTTGATGGGCTTTATACAAATGTTGAAACTTTAAAAGCATTTGAAAAGTTTTTGCACAAAGATTTAAATTTAACTAGCATGGAGATTTAATAATGGTTTTATGGTTTATCATAATTAGCGTTTTAACAGTTTTTATTGACCAATTAACAAAGGTTTTTCTATATGGCAAAAGTGTTAGTTTAATTGGGGATTTTTTGTGGATAGAATCTGCATTTAACAAAGGAGCAGCATTTGGTTCGTTTGCTGGGGCAAGGTGGTTTTTTATTGCATTATCTGTTCCAGTGATGGCATTAATTATTTATTTAGTTGCAACAAAGAAAATAGGCAAATCTAAATTTTTAGGCATCACCATGGGGCTTTTATTAGGTGGAATAGTGGGCAACTTAATAGATAGAATAATTTTTGCAGGTGTTAGAGATTTTATATATTTTAAATCGATTAACTTTGCAATTTTTAATATGGCAGACGCTTTTATTACAATCGGCACAGTGTGTTTAATTATTTATATTATATTTTTCTGGAAGAAAGAAAAAAGTGAAAAGTGAAGAGTGAAGAGTGGCGGATGGGCAACTGCGTTGCCGTGAAGCACACGCTTTGCGCGATTGAAGCATTGCCTATGGCAACGTGAAGCGCAAACTCCGTTTGCATGAAGCGTTGCACTTCGTGCAACATTGTGGACGATTATTAAGTGAAGAGTGAAGAGTGAGAAGTGAAAAGTTGCGGATTGGTTTTTACAATATGTGATACTGACCGAGTGGAGCGTATCATTAATACTTTTTTGAATACAAATTTAGTTAATATCAAATAGGGAGAAAAATGGTTGATATAAAGCAAACAATTATTGCGGAAACGAGTGAAAAATTAAGGCTAGATAATTTTTTAACTCAAATTTTAGACGGCTGGACTCGTTCGCAAATAAAAAAGCAAATAGATAGTTTAAGGGTGGCGGTGAATGGAAAAACGGCAAAAGCAGGGCTTTTAATTAAAAATGGAGATATTATTTCATTAGATTTAATTGCAGATTCAGGGCTAGAGAATATAGAGCCAGAAAACATACCTCTTTCTATTGTTTATGAAGATGAAAATTTTGCAGTTATAAACAAGCCACAAGGTATGGTTGTTCATCCAGCACCAGGAAATTACACAGGAACACTTGTTAATGCTCTTTTATATCATTTTAAAGAAATTAGCACAGCTGGCGAAAGCTATCGCCCAGGAATAGTTCACAGAATAGATAAAGATACATCAGGTTTAATAGTTGTTGCTAAAAATAATGAAGCACATTTTAGTTTAGCAAGCCAAATAGCAAAGCACACTTGTTATAGAAGATATATTGCTTTGTGTGAAGGTGAATTTAAAGAAGCCGATGGCACCATAGTTTTGCCACTAGCAAGAGATAAAAAAGATTTTAAAAAAATAGCGGTGGACCCAAATGGAAAATACGCCGAAACGCACTATAAAGTTGAAAAATTTTATGTGGGCTACACGCTTGTAAACTTTAAACTTGAAACTGGGCGAACACACCAAATAAGAGTGCACACAAAGGCAATAGGGCATCCAATTGTTGGTGATCCTGTTTATGGATATAAAACTCAAAAATTCAAGCTAAATGGTCAACTTCTTCATGCAAAAGAATTAGAACTAGACAATCCAAAAACAGGCGAAAGAATGGTGTTTAAATGCGAAATTCCGTCATATTTTTTAGGGGTTTTATCAAAACTTAAAGAAAGAGATATTTAAATTGTTTGTGATACTAAAAAAAATATTGTAGAATAACTTAGGAGATTATTATGAATAAAAATGTGTTTTATAATATGCTTTATATTGCAGAGTATGTTAGTTTTATTATTGCCACAATATTAGTGCTTATTTTTCAATTCACTGCAACCCAAATAATTATGGTGCTTAGTTTAATTTTATATGTTGTTGCATTTAGCACCATGGCAGTGAGTGAAGGAGTTGGTGTTAAAGAGTTATATGCTAGGCTGAATAATGCAGAAAAAGAAACAAATGCAAATAGCGAAATTTTAAAAGAACAACCAGAAACTGAATTGGCTATAAAAGCAAAAGAAGAATCAGAAAAAATTGAAAACAATAGTGATTCTGCTAAAAATTTAAAGCAAGAAATTAAAAGCAAAATAAGATGGGGCTACGCTAAAATTGTAATGTGTTCTATTCTTAGTGTTTTTGCGCTTTTGGTGCTTATTTTATTTTAATTTAAGCCAAATAAAACAGCGTTAAAACTTGACGAAATAAAAAAGGTGTAATATACTAATAAGGCAAATAAAGGAGAAAAAAATGAAATATAAAATTGGTGAAAAGAAAAACAATGAAGTTGTAATTGAATTTACACTTGACGAAAAAGAATGGGAAGCAGAAGTTGAAAAGGCTTACCAAAAAAATAAAGGCAAATATAAAAAAGAAGGATTTAGACAAGGAAAAGTTCCAAGAAAAGTGCTAGAACAAACTTATGGTGCAACTCTTTTTTATGAAGATGCATTTAATGATTGTTGTGCTGAATATTATTCTCATGCACTTGCAGAGCACCAAGAAATTTATCCTGTTGATTATCCAGAAATAGATATAAAAAGCGTTTCAAACAAAGGCGTTGTGTTCACTGCAAAAGTAACAGTTATGCCAGAAATTACACTTGGCACATATAAAGGGCTAACCATTAAAAAAGATAAATGCACAGTTCCTGCAAGTGAAGTGAATGATGAATTAAATAGAATGCTTGAACGCCAAGCAAGATATGAAGAAGTAACAAATAGAGAAGCAAAACTAGGTGATTTAATTAACCTTGATTATTCTGGAAGCGAAGGTGGCAAAAAATTTGAAGGTGGCACAGCCAAAGATCAGGAATTAGAACTTGGAAGCCATAGCTTTATTGATGGTTTTGAAGATCAAATGGTTGGCATGAAAATAGGCGAAGAGAAAGATATAAATGTAACCTTCCCAGCAAACTACCATGCAGAAAACCTAGCAGGAAAGCCGGCAGTGTTCCATGTTAAATTGTTAGGAATTCGTGAAAAACATCTTCCAGAACTAGATGATAATTTTGCAAAAGATGTTAGCGAATTTGAAACACTTGCTGCTCTTAAAGCAGATATTAAAAAGAAAAAACTAGAAGAAAAAGAAAAACAAGCAAATATTGATGCTGAAAATAAATTAGTTGAAGAAATTGTTAAAACCACCAAAGTTGATATCCCAGAATGTATGATTAAAACTCAACTAGACAATTTTGTTGAAGATATAACTCAACGCTTAATGTATCAGGGCTTAAAATTCGAAGATTATTTAAAATACACTGGCCAAACACTAGAAGATTATAAGAATTCTAGAAAAGATGAAGCAGAAAAGAGCGTTAGAACAAGTTTAACTTTAAGCGAAATTGTTAAACAAGAGAAAATTGAAGTAACCGATGCAGAAATAGATGAAAAACTAAAAGAAATTGCAGATTATTCTCATAAAACTTTAGAAGAAGTTAAAAGCACAATGCATGGTCATCAAAAAGAATTTATTACCAACAATGTGTTAACCGAAAAATTAATGCAAACACTTAAAAAATTAAATACTATTGAATAATTTTAGCTTAATAGTGCTACAATTTATAAGGAGATAATAGATGGAAAAAAATGTTTTAGTGCCTATGGTTATAGAGCAAACAAATAGGGGCGAAAGATCTTATGATATTTATTCTAGGCTTCTAGAAGATAGAATTATTTTCCTTTCAGATGAAATAACTGATGCAAGTGCAAACCTAGTTGTTGCACAACTTATTTACCTTGAAGGCAAAGACCCAGACAAAGATATTATGATGTATATTAATAGCCCAGGCGGAAGCGTTGTGGCAGGGATGGCTATTTATGATACTATGAACTACATTAAATGTGATGTTTGCACAATTTGCGTTGGTATGGCAGCAAGCATGGCAGCAGTGCTTCTTTCAAGCGGTGCAAAAGGTAAAAGATGTGCTCTTCCAAATAGTGAAATTATGATTCATCAACCACTTGGTGGCACGCAAGGTCAGGCAAGTGATATTGCTATTCATGCAGACCATATTTTAAAAACTAAAAAGAAATTAAATAAAATTCTTGCAGGCAATAGTGGCCAAAGCCTTGAAACTATTGAAAAAGATACCGATATAGATAATTTTATGAGTGCGTCAGACGCTTTAAAATACGGGCTGATTGATAAGATTTACGACAAGCGTAAGTAAAAAACTTCCTATTTTAAGTGTCTAAGTGCAGAAACTGCATTTAAAAGTTAAACGCACGTACAAAAGTACGCTCATTTAACATTTTAAACTTGTTTCTTTCTTATACACTCAAACTAGAAAGTTTTTAAAAACAGAAAAAAGAGTCTAAGTGCAGAAACTGCATTGATTAGATCAATGAAAGGGCAAAATTAACTTTTTAATCATTTATTTGCTGTGCAAAAAAT
>JAFSXW010000003.1 GCA_017443885.1 Clostridia bacterium
AGACTAGGACTTAATAATTGCATAGTAACTAGCAATAGCCCAAAAGAGCTGGCAGACAATTTTAATGAATATTTTGATTATATTTTAGTTGATGCCCCTTGCAGTGGCGAAGGTATGTTTAGAAAAGACCCACTTACTATTTGCGAGTGGCAAGAAAACACGCCAGAAATGAATAGTTTAAGGCAAAAAGAAATTCTTTTTTATGCAGATAAAATGCTTAAAAATGGTGGCAAATTAATTTATTCAACATGCACTTATTCACAAAAAGAAGATGAAGATATTGTTGAAATGATGCTAGGCAATGGGTACCAACTTTTAAAGCCAAACGAAGATGTTTTAAATAATTCTAGGAGAGGAATAACTGATAACACACATTTTGCTTGCAGGTTTTATCCCTTTGATAATATTGGCGAAGGACAATTTGTTTGCTTGCTTCAAAAGGAAAATGATGCAAAAAGTAATATGGAAGTAAGCGATTTTGCAGAAAATAATGTCAAATTAGATACTAAACAAGGCAAAAAGGCTAAAAAATTGCAAAATCTGAAAATAGAAACATAAAAAACGCTGAAAATATTGCAAAAACATTTATAAAAGACACTATAAGTGGTGAAAATTTAGATATTATTATTGATTATAATAAAGTGTATGCAGAAATTGATGAAGATATTTCGTGCAGAAACTTAAAATTTATTAGCAAAGGAATTAATGTTGGGGAAGTTGTTAAAGATAGGCTAGAACCACACCATCAATTTTTTAAAGTTTTTGGGAAAAACTTTAAAATAAAAATAGAACTAAAAAAGGAAGATGCAGAAAAATATTTAGCAGGCGAAGAACTAGAAACAAGTTTAAAAGAAAAAGGGTTTGCTGTGGTGTTATTTAGTGGCGTGGTGCTTGGTGGAGTGAAAATATCAAATGGAAGGCTTAAAAATTATTATCCAAAGGCACTACGAAGCAAGTTAAAAATTTAGCAGTGCTTGACAATATAAAACAAGAGAAGTAAAATATAAAGTATGAAAAATGAAAACAAAAAATTAGATAATAGGTTCACTATAATTACTGGTGCGTGTGGGGGGCTGGGTTCAGCTTTTTGTGAGTGCGTTGCACAAAGTGGTGAAAATTTGATTATAACAGGAACTAATAGTGAAAGGCTGGAAGCAAAAAAGCAAGAACTATTAGGCAAATTTCACGACATAAAAGTGTTTACTTTTAAGATGGATTTATCGGTTCCTGAAGAAAGAGTGGCATTTTTTGAATTTTTAAAAGAAAACAATTTAAAGCCTCACCGCTTAATTAACAATGCTGGATTTATTGCAGAAGGTGGGCTTTTAGATTTTAGCGATGACAAGGTGCTAAAAATTATCAGGGTAAACTGCGAGGGCAATGTTGATTTAACACAAAAATTTATTAAAATGATGGGCGATAATATAGAGATTTTAACAGTTTCAAGCCTTGGTGCGTTTTATCCAATGCCATATATGAGTGTTTATTCTGCCACGAAAAGAATGATAGAGTGTCAGATGGTTGCACTCCATGAAGAAGTGAAACCAAAAAATATAAAAGTTAGTGCACTTTGCCCTGGCGGAATTCCAACAACAAAAGAAATGATTGATGCAATTAAGGCGCAAGGGCTAGGCGGAAAACTTTCTAGCCAAAGCCCAGAATATATTGCAAAATATGCACTAAAAAAATTAGAAAAAAACAAGGCTGTGATAATTCCTGGTGCATTTAACAGATTTTTGCATTTTATGGGGCATTTTGCAAGTGAAACAACTATCGCTAAAATGGTTGGCAAAAGATGGGCAAAAGCAAATAAGAAGAGGACGGAAAAATAGATATGAATAGATATATAACAGTTTGTGTGGCATGGCCATACGCAAATAACAATCTGCATTTAGGGCATATTGCGGGAACAATTTCTAGTGATGTTCTGGCTAGATATCACAGAATGGCAGGAGACCATGTGCTTATGGTTGGTGGCACTGATAGCCACGGCACAAAGCCAAGCATAAGGGCAAAACAAGAAGGAGTTTCTCCAAAGGATATTGTTGATAGATACGATGCAAATTTTAGGGAATCTTTTAATGCTTTTAATTATAGCTACGATTTATATTCTATAACATATAATCCATACCACAAGGCAAAAGTTCAAGAATTCACTAAAAAGTTTTATGAAAATGGATATCTATATGAAAATAAAGTGATAAGACCATATTGCGCCACCTGCGGAAAGTTTGTTGCAGACACAGAAATTGAAATTACTTGCCCAAATTGTGGCAGAAGAACAAAAGCAGATTCTTGCGATTGTGGATATGTGCCTAGTGAAAAAGATTTAGAGGGAGCAACTTGTCTTGTTTGCTCTGGGAAAACAACCCAAAAAGAAAACAAAGTGCTAGTTTTTAAATTATCTGCCTTTAAAGATGCTCTTTTAAAGCACATGAAGCAAAATGAAAACATTTGGCGCCAAAATAGTATTAACGAAACAAAAAAATATTTGCAAGATTTGCAAGATAGAGATTATTCAAGAGATCTAGATTGGGGAATTGAAATTCCTATTGCCGGATTTGAAGATAAAAAAATTTGGGTTTGGTGGGAAGCATTATTAGGCTATGTTACTGATGTAATGCGTCTTTGTGAAGAACGAAAACTTAATTTTGATGACTATTTTAAAAATTCCACAGGCACAGAAAAAAGAATTTATTTGTGCCATGCAAAAGATAATATTCCTTTCCATTCATTATTTTTACCAGCAATGCTTTTGGCAACAAAAGAAGATTACTTTTTGCCAAACATTATGGTTAGTAGTGAATATTTAACAATGAATGATGCCAAGATTAGCAAATCTGCTGGAAACGGCAAAAGCGCTATTGATTATGCAAAAGAATATAACACTGATAGTTTAAGATATTATTTAATAGCAAATGGCCCCGAAAAAAGAGATTCTAACTTTACAATTGATTTGTTTAAGGGTGTGCATAACGCAGATGTTGTTAATAAATTTGGAAACTTAATTAATAGAGTTTTAAAGTTCAAAGGGCTAGAAGTGTTGCCAGAAGGAAACATAAACCCTGAGCTTAAAAAGGAAGTTTTAAATGCATATAGCGAAAGTGCAAAACTAATTGAAAGTTTGGAATTTAAAAAATATGCAGAACTAGTTATGGAATTAGTGGCATCAGCAAATAGGTTTTATGATGAACAAAAACCTTGGGTTCAGGCTAAAGAAGATCTAACGGCATTTAATAACACTATTTATAGTTGTGCTTATGTTATAGCAAATCTATCTAACCTATTAGAGCCAATTATGCCAGATGCATGCAAAAAGCTTAGAGGATTTTTAAATTTAAGTGCCGAGCCAGAATTTAAAGAAATAGTGCCAGAGACAAATGTTAAACTAGACAAAGTTGAGCCTCTTTTTGCAAGAATGTAATAAATGTGTTGACTTAATTTAATTATATTTTTATAATAATTTTATAAGGAGGGATTGATTGTGGCCAATAGTTTTGCAGAAGATGTTGTTGTGCTGAAACTTCTTGCAGATAGATTGTGTGAAGGCAAAAATAAATGCAATGGGTTATTTTTGGTTTCATATCAAATTTTGTTTGTTTTAAGCGAAGAAGAATTTGTTTCTCCTAAAAAGTTAGTGGAAGATTTAGGCCTTGCAAAAAGCAATCTTGCGTTAATTGCAAAATCTATGCAGAATAAGGGGCTTTTAAGTGTTAGCAAAGACGAAAAAAATAGAAAAGAAATTTATTATTCTATCACAAGCAAAGGAAAAGAAATGCTTGCAAATAAAGTAGCCCAAATAGATAATCAAGTTTCTCCACAATTAAAAGAACAAAAAGCATTGCTCGATAAAGCAATAAATGTTTTAAAATTAGTGAAAGATTAACAAAAAATAGCCACTTATTATGGCTATTTTTTTTGCGTTTAAAGTTGATAAATTAATTTAAAAACTATAAATATTACTATAAAAAACGCAAAAGTGTGGACACAATATATAAAAAACAGTGTTTTTATAGGCTTTTTTCATTGTCATTAAAGTTCAATTCAAGTTCATCACTCATATCGTGAACATCTTTAAACATCATTGTGCAATCAATAAAATCTTGTTCATATTTTTTAAAGTTTAATTTTTCATAAAAGCCAACGCTCTCGCTTAGGCTTGTTAAAGAAATATAATCCACATCGGTATTATTGCGTGCAAAATCTAAGCAAGTGCTTAAAAGGCCAGAGCCAATTCCGTTTTTCTTAATTCTTGTTGCATATAAAGAAGAAATATGAAGCGAAGAAGATGCCCCTTGACCAAAGCTAATGTTTGTTTCTTTTGAGGCCTGCAAATAGCCAATTTCTGATGGTTTGATTTTGCCAACTGCATTTTTTTCAAGAGTGTAAGCCGATAAATTTAATTCTAAGCCATTATAAATGCCAATTATAAAATAAGTTTTATTTTGTTTATCTTTTTGTATCTTGTAAAACACATCACAATCATAATTTTGGGCTTCTGCACTTTGAAGCATATTATCTATAAATCTTTCTTTTAAAGTGTTTTCTTCTATTTCTAAAGAACTAACAGACATTTTTGTTTTCATAGTTTAAGTATATAACATAATGCGAAGTTTGTAAAGGTTTTTATTTTATGAACTTTTGTTTGTTTTTCTTGACACAATTTTGTTTATTGATTATCATAAAAGTATGATACTTTCTGGGGAAATTGAAGATATTATTTTTCATAATGGCGAAAATGGTTTCACCATTCTTTCTTTGTTTACAGAAGATGGCCCAATAACTGCAACTGGTAAATTCCCAGTTTTGGGAGTTGGCGAAAGAGTTGAGATGGAAGGGGATTTTAAAATTAATCCGAAATATGGTGAGCAATTTGTGGCAACGAGTGTGAAAATAAGTAAGCCAACCAGTATATCTAGCATCAAAAACTATTTAGCTAGTGGATTAATTAGTGGCGTAGGAGATGTAACTGCCACTAATATTGTGAATATGTTTGGCGATAAAACCCTAGAAATCATTGAATTTTATCCATCTGAGCTGGCAAAAGTTAAGGGTATTTCACTTAAAAAGGCATCAGATATTGCCCTTAGTTATAAAGAAATAAAGAAGATGCAAGATGCCGTGATGTTTTTGCAACAGTATGATATTTCGATTAATATGGCAGTTAAAATTTACAATAAATATAAAAATGCCACACAAAAAGTTTTAAGTGATAACCCATATACACTCATTGAAGATATTGATGGAATTGGCTTTAAAACAGCCGATAAAATTGCATCTAAAATGGGAATTGAAAAAAATAGTGGTTTTAGGCTTAGGGCTGGGCTGATTTATACCATTAAACAGGTGGCAGAAACCAAGGGGAGCACTGTTGTTTTTAAAGATGAACTAATGAGTTCAACGAAACTATTATTAGAGCTAGATAGTGCTGAAGATTTGCTGGAATCCGCTATTATTTCGCTCATTATTAGTGGAACAATAAAACAAATTGAATACGAAGAGCAAGATGCATATGCAATTAATATGTATTATAGCATGGAAAAATATATTGCATCAAAATTAAAAATTTTAAATGACAATTTGGTGGATATAAACATTGATTTTAATAGGGAAATTGAAGATTATCAAATTTCTTCTAGTATTAAACTACATGAAAATCAAATAAAAGCCATTAAAGCAAGTATTTCAAGTGGTGTTTGTGTGATAACTGGTGGACCGGGAACTGGAAAAACAACGATAGTTAAAGGTGTGCTGAAAATATTAAAGCATGCTGGGCTAAAATGTATGCTTATGGCTCCAACAGGAAGGGCAAGTAAGCGCCTTAGCGAACAAACAGGAGAAGACGCTAGCACAATTCATAGGGCACTAGAAATGCAGGGCAGGGGCGATGGTATGTTTCTTAGAAATGAAAGAAATATGCTTGAATGTGACGCCGTTATTTGTGATGAAGTTTCTATGATAGATGATTTTGTTATGAGTAGCTTACTGAAAGCTATTCCGGCAGGGGCAAGGCTTATTTTGGTTGGTGATAAAGATCAGTTGCCAAGCGTTGGGGCAGGAAATGTTCTTGCTGATATTATTGCAAGCAAAAAAATAGATGTTGTGGAGTTAACGCAAATATTTAGGCAAAGTGATGATAGCTCAATTATCACAAACAGTCATAAGATTAATGATGGTATAATGCCAAATCTAACAGAAAAATCTAGCGACTTTTTCTATTCTTCTACGAGTGAGCCAAATGCTGTTTTAAATGAAATTGTTAGTATGGTAACCACAAGAATTCCTAAATTTAGTGGAATAGACCCATCAGAGATCCAGGTTATTGCGCCAATGAAGGCAGGAATTGCAGGTGTTGATAACATAAATGCAAAACTACAAGAAGAATTAAACGCCAAAAGTGAACTTAAAAATGAACTTGTGCATGGAAAAAGAGTTTTTAGAGAAGGCGATAAAGTTATGCAAATTAAAAATAATTACGACCAAGAGTGGATAAAAGTTGAAAACAATGTTATCACGCATGGAAATGGTGTTTTTAATGGCGATATTGGAACGATTGAACAAATTAACACTCAAATGCAAACAATGATTGTTAATTTTGAAGATGGCAGGCGAACAACATTCTCAATTGTTGATTTTGAAAACTTAACTCATGCGTATGCTATCACAATTCATAAAAGTCAGGGGAGTGAGTTTAGCGTGGTTATTATTCCAATAATGGGAGGGAACCCAATGCTCTATAATAAGAACTTACTTTACACCGCTGTAACAAGAGCAAAAAAAATGGTTGTTTTAATAGGTAAGCAATCTAGCATTTTTGCGTGTGTGAAAAACAATTATGTTGTAAAACGATATACAATGTTAAAAAATTTTCTAGAAAACGAACTAGATTTTAATTTGTAAACTATTGTTATATTTCATAAAAGATGTTCATAGAATTTAGTGTAAACGCTAAATTCTTTTATTTTTGCACGGTTTTTTATTATTTTTGCACATTTTTTGCGTTTTTTATGGAGGTTTTATGGAAGAGCAATTAGTAAAAGAGCATAAAGTTGAAATGGTTAGTAGGAAACTTTTAACAATAAGTGGAGTTCAAGAGGTGATAAGTTCTCAGGATAATTTAGTTAGCATAAAAACAGTGTGTTCGGCTATGCAAATAAGCGGAAATAGCCTAAGAATTGCAAAACTAGATTTAGACAAGGGATTGCTTGAAATTGAAGGGAATTTATCTGGTATAAAATATTTAGGAAGTAGCACTAAGAAGTCTTTTTTTGCAAGGATATTTAAATAATGGATCTGAGCATTTTGCTTTTTATAAAATTTATATTGCTGGGGCTCTTTTTGGCAAGTGCAATCAAAATCGTAGAATTACTGCAAAAATGGCTAAAATTTAATCTTTTCTTTAAAAATGTGTGTGAATTTTGCATGTTTTTTATGGCGGGGTTTGTATTTATGGGGCTTTCATTATATAATAATTTGCCACTTAGTAGTATGTGGTATATATTTGCATGTGTAATTGGTATGGCAATTTTTTATTGCGCCTTATATATATTAAATAATGTTATAAAATTTAAAAAGAGCCCTACTAAAAAATAGAGCTCTTTTTTTGTTTAATACTTATTCTGATAAATAACCGTTGATGGTAACTATTGTTGTGCCATTGCCAGTGCTATTTGCAG
>JAFSXW010000038.1 GCA_017443885.1 Clostridia bacterium
AAAATCTGCCATTTTATGCAAAATTTTTATAAGTTTTGCACTTTTACTGCCATATTCTAGCAGTTTTTATCTAAAATTGAAATAGTTTATGCAAAATATTACAATTTCTGCATTTATGCAACAATATGCAATTCTCCCAACTTTTCTTCATTTTAAAAACCTTTAGTTTTCTATAAAAAAGAAAGAAACAAATGTGAGTGTGGCGACGCATGTACTCCTTGTACTTGCTAGCCAGTGAGTCATGCAGTTTCTGCACTTATTCGCACACGCATGTGGTCTTTACTTAACCTTCTTGCTTCGTATTAAAAACTTTCAGTTTGTGATGAAGAAGAAAGAAACTAATGCGAGTCTGGCGACGCATGTACTCCTTGTACTTGCTAGCCAGTGAGTCGTGCAGTTTCTGCACTTATTCGCACAAAATGGAAGTTTTTACAATAGTTCAATTTGGTCAAAATCAACATCAACTGGTGTTTCTCTGCCAAACATCTCCACATTAACACGGCATTTTTGGTTTTCGCTATCAACGCTAGTAACCACGCCAACAAAACCTTCAAGTGGCCCAGAAATAATCTTTATTGAATTATTAACATCAACTTTAATATCAACTTTGATTTTTTCAAGACGCATTTTTCTAATTTCATCTTCTGTTAGTGGAAGAGGCCTTCCTTGTGGGCCAACAAAACCAGTAACACCTCTTGTGTTAACGATTGTGTGCCACAAATTATCTGCATATTTCATTTTTAAATGAACATAGCAAGGGAACATTTTTTTAGAAACAACAACTTTTTTGCCGTTCTTTTCTTCAATAACATCTTCCATAGGGATTTTAACTTCTAAAATTCTGTCGCCCAAATCCATTTTTTCTATGGTTTTATTAAGATTGTCCTGCACCATGTTTTCATAACCAGAAAAAGTGTGCACAACATACCACTTTGCTTCTTCGTTAATTTCTGCCATATTTGCTCCCCTCCCCTTTTATTTTGCAATTAAGCCAAATAGCCATGAAAGCAATGCATCAATTCCAAAAACAAGCACACCAAAAATGGCAACCACTGCAATAACCATACCTGTTTGAGCCATGGTTTTGCCGAATGTTGGCCATGTTACCTTTTTTAATTCGCCAAAGGTTTCTTTAATTCTGCTTCTTTTAGGTGCTTTTTCTTTTTTGGCTTTTGCCTTTTTCTCTTTTTTATCTTCTTTAGTTTCTTTCACTTTAGCATTTTGCTTTTTTTCAGCTTCTATGCTAGTGTTTTGTTCTAAAGTTTGTGGCTTTAATTGTTTGTTTTTTGCCATAATAATCTCCTACCTAAAAAACTTATTTTGCCTCTTTATGAAGAGTGTGTTTTTTGCAGAATGGGCAGTATTTATTTAATTGGATACGATCTGGATCATTCTTTTTGTTTTTATAATCATCGTAATTTCTTTGTTTGCATTCTGTGCATTCAAGGGTAATCTTAGTTCTCATAATAAATTCTCCTAAAAAATTAACACCTTTTATTAGGTGCGTAATTATTGTATCACACGCCCAAAAAGATGTCAATAACTTTTTGCAAATAATTTTATCGTTTTTTATATTATATATAAAATAAGCACTTGAAGAATCATCTGTGCTTTGCTAAGTTAAACAACAAGAAACTAGCAATTTCGTCATCAAATATTATAGCAAAAGGCTTTTTTTTGCAAATATTAAAATTTATTCTTCTGCCTGCCTAACAATTTTAGCATTTCTTGTTTTCACAAACCCTATTTTATATTCTATTTTTTTCATTTTGCCCACTTGTGGCAAAATTTCAAGGGGAAGCACGCTTTCAATTTTAGAAAGAATTTCGCTTTTTTCTTTTTTAGTTAGTTCATAAGAATAAGAATATCCAAGATTGTCTAGGCTTATGCCAACAACTCCAGCATATTCATTTAGTTTTGTGTAATCACTTTGTGCTATATATTCTTCTATTGTGAAAGAAACAAGATCTAATAAATCGTCTTTTTTATCTAGGTCGCTATGCTTCACTAGTTTAAAAATAGTCTTTTTTAGTTTTTTAGGAAGAACGCTAATAATTGCCCCTAAAACATCTAAAAACTCAACATCATCATCAATATCACTAAGGGTTAAAACATTTTTAAGCGTTTCATATTCGCTCACTTTTAAAATGTATTCTAGAAAATAAACCCCGTTTTCATATCTTGCTTCTTGCCAGCCAATAAGTTTAGCTAGGTTTTTAAGTTTATTTTTCACTACTTAACTGCCTCTCCAAAATTTTTAGCATTTGGGCTAAACTTTTCTATATAGATCTTTTTTGTTATTTCATCAACTTTTGCATCCACAATTTTAGAAACATCATTTTGTGTGGTGCGATATTGTTTAGGGTACACTAAATGCACTGTTTCAGGGTTTTGCAATAAAGCAACCTGCGTTGCCCTAGCACTTGCAAGCCTTAAATACATAGCCTCTTTTGCTGAATGCCTGCCTCCTTTAGATAAATTTCTTATATCTGTTTGGCAAGCACTAATAAAATCTTCCATTGAATATCCATATGCATCAAGGTTTGCAAAATAATCAGCATTTTCAACATCTCTTAGCTTTCTAATCTTGTCGCTAGAAAAATCGCCGAAACGCTGATAAATCTCATAAACCTTATTAGAAACTTCCTCTAGCCTATCATCTAAAGTGGAAGCCTTGCCGTCTTTATTTACATTAGATAAATCAAAAACTCTATCTATTTTATTAAGAAGAACCTGCCTAATATTAGGACTAATAACATCACTATAAGAAAAGTTAATAACATCGCAGCGCTCATTATCGCCGTTATCCACAACAAAAACGATATCGTTTGTGGCGTAGGCGCCAGGATATTTTCTTGCTTCCATAAGAGGCCTTGCCCCACCCATTATGCAAATTGCGCATAACTTATTAAACGAATCAATACTATCTGATGGTGGTGCTTTTTTTGCTCTTAAAGCCTCCATCTTTGCCATTTTTTCGGCCATTTCCTTTTCACCCGCCTCCATCTCTTTAGTTACATCTTTTATTTTGCCATTTGGCTCAACAACATATGTTTTTCCTTTATTCCACTCTTCGAATTTTTTCAAATCTTCTGGGCTCATT
>JAFSXW010000039.1 GCA_017443885.1 Clostridia bacterium
AACTTGTTCTTATGTTATCTGCAACACTTATAATTCTTTTAACTTTTGGAGTGAAGTATAAATTAGAATCCACAACACCACTTGTGGTTGCTTTTGTTTGCCTAATGGCATTTTCAATTTGCACCATGGTTGCCCCAACATAAGAGAGCACCCTGCTAGCAACACTTCCCTTTGCGCTAGATAGCCCATATAAAAGGTATTCTGTGCCAACATTTTTATCCCCAAGTTTTTCTGCAAGTTTTTTTGCAGAAAGCAGTGCTAAACCTGCATTACTACTCATTGCATTCATAATAAATTCTCCTTTTTTATTTTATTCTTTTTATTTTATTCTTTGATTTTTAAGCATTCTCGACACATACGAAGCTCTAAATAAACCTTCTTCTTCTGCATCTAAATTTTTGCCTGCTATTTTAAATAGGTTATATTTCATACAGCTTGTTGCAAACTTATCTAAAAGCCCATTATCTTTAAGCCTAATAATGCCAAGAGCAATGCCCATTTTCAATTCTCCACCAAGCCTTAAAAGCTCACTAGAAGAAAGTGTGTAACAATTTGTAAGTATCCCATACGCCCTAAGCACTCTATCGGTTATTTCAACTTCTCTTTCAAGCAGAAGCTTTTTTCTTGCCCTGTTTTCATAATCGCAAATTCTAAGCACAGCTTCTTTAACAGCCCCCACAATTTCCTTTTCGGTTAGTCCCAAACTAGTGCCATTAGAAATTTGATACATAAACCCATCAAACGAACTTGCTTCGCCATACACTCCACGCGTGCAAAGCCCTTTTTCGCTAAGTGCTTTTGTAATATTTTCTATTTCGCCAGAAAGTGTTAGCGCCGGCAAAAACATTAAAACGGAAGCACGCATGCCAGTTCCAAGGTTTGTGATACAACTTGTTAAAAAACCAAGTTTATTATCGAAGGCAATATTAAGGCTAGAAATAATCTTATCATCAACACTATTTAGTTTTTCATAGGCTTTTTCTAGTTCTAGTCCTCTAAGAAAGCACTGCTCTCGAATATGGTCTTCTTCATTCACCATAATGCTAATCGTTTCATCACTAGAAAGTATCACTGCACCATAATCTTTTTTCTCTAATAAATCTAGGCTAATAAGGTGCTTTTCTTGCATCACAAAAGCATCTTCTTTAGGAAGCGAATCTATTTTATAAACCTTAAAATCATCTAAGCCTTTAACGCTTCCCACCACTTTGTTTAAAACCGAAAAGCCTTCGTCTTTTTTAATTTGCTGTGGCATGGCGAAATCTTTAAGATTTCTTGCAAGCCTTATTCTAGAAGAAATAACAATTGAACTAACATCATAAACTGCCATTTATTTCCCCCCTAAGGCTTTGAATTTTCCTTTTTATTTCTTCTGCCTTTAAATAATCTCTTTCCACAACCGCCTGCTTTTCTGCACGAGAAAGCTCACTAAGTTCCTTTAAAATTTCTGTTTTAGAATTTTTACACCCGCATTGTTTGCCAATATGTTCACTTTTTTTATGATATTTTAAAACCAACTTATTTATATATGGCGCAAAAACTTTATAGCAATACGGGCACCCCACAAAATATGTTTCCTCAAGATCGGATAAATGTTGGTTGCATTTTGGGCACACAACATCAAGGTTTTCCATTGCTTCTTGCGTGGTTTGCTCGCCCCAAAAATCAAAGGTGCTAGAAGTGTTATTCATCTGCTTCCTCCTTTCTGCCCAAAAGATGCAACACGCACGCTTTTAAGCTTTGTGCTCTTAATTTATCTTTTATTGCAAATGGAACTTTAAGCGCTTCTCTAGAAAGCATTGCTTCTATTATTCCCCTTTCTTTTAAAGAAATAATTTCAGCATCAAAAAGCCTTTCTATTATTTGGCTTGCCCTATTTTCAGTAATTTCTTCACCAATGCTAGAAAGCACAGCACTTGCCACGCTTTCATCATTATCGAAACTAACCTTGCTTATTCTAATATATCCGCCACCACCTCGCCTGCTTTCCTTAATAAAGCCCCTATCAAGAGTAAACCTTGTTTGAAGCACATAGTTTATTTGGCTTGGTGCACAAGAAAAGAAACTAGCAAGTTCATTTCTAGAAATATCTATTTCATTATCTTCGCCCATATTGTCTAAAATAAAAGCCTCAATAACATCACTAATATTTGCCATTTTTGCCCCCCACACTTTTGTTTTATAATCACGCAAAGTTTTATAGACCATATATATAATCTAGAGCCAATCACCTTAAAATATTTTAATTGGCAATAATAAAAGTATAAAAACTAATAAGCAAAAAGTCAAAGAAAGTCAAACTTTACACTTTTATATTATACCCATTGTTTTTAAATGTCAACAAAAAGTGAAAACTTTTAAAAAATTTTGCAAAAAAAAATTGGACAAAACGCCCAACTTTTAATTTTGATTATTTTGATTATCACAAAGCATACAAATTCCAGCCACCAAACTCACAAACAACAAACAACAAACCTTAAACCCTGTGCCAATTTGTTCGTTGTTTTTAACCTTATTAAAGTAAACAACTGTCATTGGAATACACCACGCAAGTGGAATTAAATATGCTAAACCCATAACAACGCAACCAACTATCATAAACGCTTTTGCAACAGTAGTTAAAGTTGATTCTTGTGCCATATTTCCAGAATTATTGTAATTAGCACTGCTTGTTTGCTGTGGGTCGACTTTAATTGTTTCATTATTATTAGAATTCACATTTGCCCCACATTTAGAGCAGAACGAAGCATCATCACTAACCTGCTCCCCACATTTACTACAATATTTCATAAATTCTCTCCTTAGTATAAAAATAAAAAATGCCACAAACAACGCATATTATTATTTAAAAAAAATAAAATGAAATTATCACTTTATTTGCAAGATTTTATTTTTGGTGCGGCTGACAGGACTTGAACCTGCAAGGAATTGCTTCCACAAGATCCTTAGTCTTGCGCGTGTGCCAGTTTCGCCACAGCCGCATTTATAATATTGATGCTTATATATAAATGCATTTATTGTAAGAAAAACATTCACTATATTTCAGCATCATGTTAAGTATAGCATTAAAAAATGCATTTGTAAAGAGATTTATTTTTATTTATTTTATTTTTTGTGCTTTACAAAACTCTTTAATTATGTTACACTAATATTATAGGAGATTAATATGAAAATATCATCTAAGGGGCGTTATGCCGTAAGAGTTTTATGCGAAATTGTGCAAAGCGATCAGCCATTTATTAGTGCCACAGAAATTGCCGAAAAACAAAATATTTCCATTAAATATTTAGAGAGAATTTTAAATATTTTGCTTAAAGCCAATTTAATAGAAAGCCAAATGGGAGCAACTGGTGGCTACAAACTTTCAAAAAGCCCTGCACACTATTCTATCGCTGAAATTTTAACAGCAACTGGCGATATTATTGAGCTTGCACCTTGCCAGGTTTCCGGTTATAAATGCCAGCAGATAGATAAATGCCCCACCTGTGATTATTGGCAAAATTTAGCTAATATTATTTATAAAGAATTAAATAAGGTTTCGCTTAATGATATTTTGCATAAAAAATATTAACAATAAATTTTAAAAAGTGTTGACAACTGCACTTTTTATTTTTATACTTATATCATACCATACTGGTAGGATTTAGTGTTAATTTTTATTTATTTTAATTAAATTAATGCCACTTTATAAAATATAAAAGGAGTTTTTATGATTTATTTAGATAACGCAGGAACAACCAAAGTTTCTTCCAGTGTTAAAAAGGCAATGCTTCCCTATTTAGATGAAATTTATGGCAACGCTAGTTCGCTTCATAATGCTGGGCAAATAGCTAAAGAGCATTTAGAAAAAGCACGAGATGATGTTGCAAAATGTTTAAACGCCTTGAAAGATGAAATTTTCTTCACTTCTGGCGGAACCGAGAGCGACAACTGGGCTATAGAATCAGCCTGCAAAATTGGAGAAATTCAAAACAAAAAGCATATAATAACCTCTGCATTTGAGCATCACGCAATTTTAAATAAGCTTAAAGAAAAAGAAAAACAAGGCTTTAAAGTTACCTATTTGCCTGTTTATGAAAATGGCATTGTGAAAGCTAGCGATTTAGAAAATGCCATAACAGAAAACACATGCCTAATTACTATTATGATGGCTAATAATGAAATTGGCACAATCCAGCCAATCAAGGAATTAGCAACAATTTCACAAAAACATAATATCATCTTCCACACAGATGCCGTGCAAGCTGTTGGACATATTCCAGTTGATGTAAAAGATTTGGGAATTAATATGCTTTCTGTTTCTGGACATAAATTTCATGGCCCAAAAGGGGTTGGAGTGCTTTACTGCAAAAAAGGCACCCCACTATTTCCATTAATTAATGGTGGCGCTCAAGAAAAGAATAAAAGAGCGGGCACAGAAAATATTATGGGTGCAGTTGGACTAAGCGTGGCTCTTAAAAACGCAGTGGAAGAAATGGAAAAAGTTAATAGTAAAGAACAAAAATTAAGGGATAAACTTTTTTATAGTTTATCTAAAATTCCCCACTCTAAAATTAATGGCGACAAAAAAAATAGACTTGCTAATAACTTTAATATGAGTTTTGAAGGAATTGAAGGCGAAAGTTTATTGCTTCTTTTAAACGAAAAAGGAATTTGCGCCTCTAGTGGTTCGGCTTGCACTTCTGGCTCGCTAGACCCAAGCCATGTGCTTCTTTCTATTGGGCTTATTCATGAAGTAGCCCACGGAAGCCTAAGGATTACGCTTTCAAAATATAACACCCTTAAAGAAATAAACTATGTTATAAAAACAGTGCCAGAAATTGTTTCATATTTAAGAGAAATTAGTCCAGTTTGGGACGAACTTGAAAAAGGAGAAAGAAAACATGCTATATAGTGAAAAAGTTATGGACCATTTCCTTCATCCAAGAAATGTTGGAAAAATGGAAAACCCCGATGCCGTTGGCGAAGTTGGAAATGCTAAATGTGGCGATATTATGAGAATGTATTTAAAAGTTGATAATGGAGTTATCACCGATGTTAAATTTATCACTTTTGGTTGTGGAAGTGCCATTGCAACTTCTTCAATTGCAACAGAAATGATAAAAGGCAAAAAAATTGATGAAGCATTGGAATTGTCTAATCAGGCTGTGGTTGAAGCATTAGGTGGGCTTCCTAGTCATAAAATCCACTGCTCTGTTTTAGCCGAAGAAGCAGTGAAAGCAGCAGTGAAAGATTATTATGAAAGAAATAATATATCTTACAACAAGGCAAAATATTGCTCTAACGATTGCCCTTGCGTGCACGAATTTGACAATAAACCACAAAATTAATTTTCATTAAAAACTGCAATTTAAATCTTGCTTTTATAAATTTTTGCATAATTTTTAACTTTTTGAACATATTTTGCAGTTTCTTCAAATGGATACTTAACAACATTTTTATCTTCATCTATAAAAGAAGCCATCATCCCCTCCCCTGCATTATAGCATGCAAGAGCAGTATTTAAATGGGTATATTTCCCAATTAAATAACTCAAATAATAACAACCTATTTTAATGTTTGTTTGTGCATCATAAAGCATACTTTCAGAATAGTTTTTAATATTTAGTTTTTCTGCAACCCACTCTCCTGTTTTTGGCATTATTTGCATAAGCCCTAATGCACCACTTCTGCTTACCACTTTTTCTTTAAAACCGCTTTCCGTTTTAACAAGACCAAAAACTAAACTTGTTTCTAAATTATATTCATTGGCATATTTTACTATTTCTTCTTTATAAGCAAGTGGAAAAAAATATGCATCGAACAACACAAAACCAACGCTTAATGTTGCACAGAAAAAGCAAACAACAATACAAAATAAATTGATTGTTTTCATATTAATATTGTATGTTTAAAAAGCAAATATTATTTTATTAAACAAAAAAGCACTTCTCGCAAAGCCTTAATTGGCCTTTTTATAAGTGCTTTTTATTTTTTATAATTTTGTTTATTTAAATTAATTGATTAATGAGCGTCGCTCCAAGCATACGCAACACCAATTTCTGTTAAAAGTGGAACTTTTAATTGCACAGCATTTTCCATTTCTTCTTTTATTATTTGCTTCACTTTATCAACTTCATCTAGTGGACAATCAACAAGCAATTCATCATGAACTTGCATAATAAGTTTTGCTTTCACATTTTCTTTATTAAGCCTTTTTTCTAAGTTTATCATGGCAATTTTTATAATTTCTGCCGCTGTTCCTTGAATGCTTGTGTTTTGAGCAATCCTTTCCGCTCTTTGCCTTACCATAAAATTAGAAGCCTTTATATCAGGAATTTTTCTAATTCTTCCAAACATTGTTTTTGTTTGTCCGCTTTCTTTTGCCTCTTCAATTTCATCTTTCATATACTTTTCAACTTTTGGATGAACTTTAAAGAAATTATCAATATATTCCTTCGCTTGCCT
>JAFSXW010000040.1 GCA_017443885.1 Clostridia bacterium
AGGTGCTTTTCTTTTTTTAAGCGTTCCAAATGAAGTTAATGGAGATCTTACACAAATAATGCTACATGTCAGCCAAGCCACTCCAATTAGCGATATAAATAAGAAAATGATTAAGCCACTTATGTCTGTTCTGTCTAGATATCGAAGTACTGAAACAAGCGCATATGTGCCAAAGCCAATTAAAATTATCGAAGCAATTATTCCAATAACGCAAGATATTTTTTCTAGTGTTCTTTTAGTTTTGCTATAAACCATAACTTATTACCTTAAACCTTCAATTACTCTATTAATTGCTGTGTTATATTGCTCTTCTGAGATAACGCCTAGTTCTTTTAAATGTTTTAATTCGGCAACTTTTGTATCTAGAGAATTTGCTTGTGGTGCAGACTGCCCAACAATGTTGCCACTTACAGTTTGGCTTGGATTTACTAAATCTTTAAGGCATAAAACTGCAATCATTAATCCAGCACTAACTAGGTGCCCACTTAAAAGCGAGAACACAAGCATTGCTATTCTTGTGCCTTTTCTGTTTAGCACTCTGCCATCAGCTAAAACTGGGCTCTTTATAACTTTTGCACTAAAAATTAAGCAACAAATGGAAAAGGCAAGTGGAAGCAATATAGCAATTACATACGGAGCAAGCATTTCTGCTGAAGTAACAACAATTTCACCAACTTTCACAGGCCCACTAAAGTTAATAATTGCACTAATAAATATAATTTCATAAATAAATAGCCCCAATATTTCTAAACTTGAAGCTACAGTGCCCACAATTCCCGCAGCTTTTTCTAATCCTCTTTTTGTTTTGTTATAAACCATTTTTATTCCTCCTTTGTTTATTTTCGGCTTATTATAACAAGTAGTTTTCTACTTTGTCAAATATTTTAAGTAGTTTTCTTCTAAACTAATTATATGGAATGTAAAATCTCACAAAGAATATTTGAACTACGCAAAGAAAGTGGATTATCGCAAAAAGCGCTTGCAAAAGAAATTGGAGTTACTCAAAAAGCAATAGATTTTTGGGAAAAAGGGATTAATGAACCTAAAGCAACTTATATTTTAAATCTTGCAGTGTTTTTTAAGTGTTCTCCTTCATATTTATTAGGCTATGAGGACTAAAAACATTTTTTAACTAAAAAGTTTATAAAAATTATTTTGACTAAAACGAAAATAGTGCTAATATATTTTTTGGAGAGAATGTTATGAACATTTATGACATTAAAGTTTTAAAACGCAATGATGAAGAAATTAGCCTAAAAGAATATAAAAATAAAGTGCTTTTAATTGTAAACACCGCAACGGGTTGTGGATTTACCCCACAATATAAGGGGCTTGAAAATTTATACCAAAAATATCATGATAAAGGGCTTGAAATTTTAGATTTTCCTTGTGATCAGTTTGGGCATCAAGCACCAGGAACAAGTGACGAAATTCACGAGTTTTGCACTCTTAAATACAACACTTCTTTTGACCAATTTAAAAAAATTGAAGTTAATGGTGAAAATGAAACTGAACTATACAAGTATTTAAAAGAGCAACAAGGTTTTAATGGCTTTAAAGGATTGGTTGGCAAAATTTTAGCCCCTCTTGCAAAAAAGAGTGATCCAAATTATAAAACCAGCCCAAATATTAAATGGAACTTTACTAAATTTTTAGTAAACAGAAATGGAGAAGTTGTGGCTAGATTTGAGCCAACAATAACACCAGAAAAAATTGAAAAAGAAATATTAAAATTGCTATAAATTTATTTACGCTAACGAGGATTTATACTAAAAAATTACAAAGTTTTTGTTTTAAATAACAACAAAAAAGAACCTTTAAATTTAAGGTTCTTTTTTTGTGCATATTATTATTTAGATAAATATAACTTAATATTGCAATTAGGGGCATTAACCCTAATATTTTTTGCACTATCCACCACTGTTTCTGGCTCAATGCTTAAACCAGATTTATTTAATTGTTCGCCTTCGTAAAGAAACGCAGTGCCACCTTTTGTGGCTGATAGATAAACATTAACATCGTCTAATTTAGTTTTATTTGCAGTGATGTTTATATTTCTGCAATTAGCTGTGCCATTAATTTCAACATCGCCCGATATCTTATTAAATGCAATATTTATATCTCTTTTTGCACTTATATTAACTTTACCTAAAAGGCCAGTTGCCACAACTGTTTTTCCGCTTGAAACGCTAATATCATTAGCCGAAGAATTATATAAAACCACATCTCCATTTGTTGTTGTAATAGAAACGCTTCCCACAGTGTTTTTTGCAACAATTTTTCCGTTAGTGCTTGAAATTGTTATATTTTTTGCAATTTTATTAGATTGAAGATCTCCAACATAAATGTTTCCCTTTGTGCTTGAAATTGTTGCAGAATTTACAATGCTTGAAATCACCACATCTTTATTGCCACCAGTAATTTCACCTGAAATTATGCTTCCAATGGTTATTTTTCCTCTAGGAGAAGCAATATTTCCTTCTAAAATTGTTTCAATAGTAATAGAGCCACTTGCCGTTTTTATATTGTTATTTTCTCCAAGCAGTTCATCTAAAACAACCCTGCCCCTACCTGTTTCAATATTGGCAGATCCATAAATGATTGGTTTTTTATCATCAACACCAGCAACCTCGCCAGTGCCAGTTTTTATGTTCACATCACCTTTAACTTTAGTAAAGTGAACTGAACCACCAGATGTTTTTGCAGTTAAATTCCCCTCTATATCTCCAACAAAATTAATTGACGCACCAGCAGTTGTGATATTATAATTTTCGGCAACAACATCTTTATTAAGTTCTAAATTCTTGCGAGTGTATGCCGTTAATGTTTTACAGTTTAATTTAGTGTTTATATTTAAAATATTATTTGCGTTAAATGTTAAATTTACAAATTTTAAGGTTATGTCATCTGCACTTTGAAGAGTTATAGGAGAGTTTTCTCCATTAACATATATGCTATGCCTTCCACTAAGTGCCCATGAAGACGGAACTGTTATTTTCAAAAAATGAGCATCGTTTCCACCAAATAAAAATTTAACAACTTCCTGCGTTTCAATCTCTATTCCAGAAACCGTTCTTGAAATTTTGCAATTAGGCACATTATCTTTATCTGTTGTGTAGCCATGATAGTGCTGACTAAACTCAACTTTTGTTTTTCCATAAGGCTGAACATCAATCACAACTGGAATATCTCTGGTTTTAACATAAATATCACCATCTATATATTCAGCATATTCTTCCGTTATATCGTTTTTACCAATAAATGCTGAAACATATTGAAGGCCCATTATTCTTGATCCTGGTGCAAGTATTAAAATTACACCTAAACCAACAACAAATAACAATGCAAGGCCAAACACAATTCCCGTTGTTATCCAAAACCTTTTCATAAAATCTCTCCCACTTTTTTGTTTTTTTATCAATTTTTTATTAAAAATACTGCAATGAACTAACAAATTTTGCAATTTTTGTTAAGAATTTATCAATTTTTCTTTAACAAAGCCTAAAATATTGCATATTTAAATTCGTTTTATTCCAAAATAGCCTTAATTCTTCTAATTCCGCTTCCGCAACTCTCTTCTTTAATTATTTTAAAGTGGCCGAGTTTGTTTGTGTTTTCAACATGAGGGCCAGTGCAGATTTCTTTAGATGCATTGCCAATAGTATAAACTGACACAATATCTGGATATCTATCCAAAAATTGATGCTCTGCTCCTGCGGCTGCAGCATCTTCCTTTTTCATTTCTTCACGAGTAACAGGAATTTCTTCTTTTATCCAGCCATTAACAATTTCTTCTAGTTTTTTAATTTCACTTTCTTCAAGTTTATGGTCGCAAGGAAAATCAAATCTTAGCCTTTCGCTTGTGATATTACTTCCCATTTGATGTGAAGAAGGCCCAATAACTTTTTTAAGAGCAGAATTTAATAAGTGCGTTGCTGTGTGATACATAATCGTCATTTCATTATCATCAGCAAGCCCACTTTTAAACTCCCCTTTAGATACTGCTTTACTCTTTTCTTGGTGTTCTAAAAATGCCTTTTCAAAACCATCTTTATCAACAGTAAAGCCATTTTCTTTGGCAAGCTCTTCGGTTATTTCTAGTGGGAAACCAAAAGTGTCATACAATCTAAATGCAACTTTTCCAGCAATTTCTGATTCTTCTTTATAAGAAGCATCTTTGCTTTTCATAAATTCATTTTTTCTATGAATTCCATTAATTGTTTTCTCAAATTCTTTAAGCCCAGAATTTAGTGTTGCCTCGAATTTCTTTATTTCTTTATCTAATTCGCTAGTAATATATTCTTCATTTTTAACTAGAAGTGGATATGCCTCGTTATAAACCTTTTCAATAAACACTTTTGCAACATCTAATATAACATCGCTTGAAATATTTAAAACCCTAACAAGCCTTATCGCTCTTCTGATGAGCCTTCTTAAAATATATCCTGCTCCTGTGTTTGAAGGAACAATCCCATCTTTATCGCCAATAAGCATAACGGCAGTTCGTGTGTGGTCGGCAATAATTCTCATTGCTCTAGTTGTTTTTTCGTCTTCACCATATTTTATATTAGAAGTGTTTTCTAAAACAGAGATAGCACCGCTAAACAAATCGGTTTGATAAACATCTGTGTAGCCATTAATAAACATTAAAAGCCTATCAAAACCAAAGCCAGTATCCACATTTTTGTTTTTAAGTGGAATATATCCTTCTTTTGTTTTTTCATATTGCATATAAACATCGTTGCCAATTTCAACATATGCTCCGCAATCACAATCTGGCCCACAATTAGGCGAGCATTTTTCTTTTGTGCTTGGATAAAACCATTCGTTATCTGGCCCGCAAGGAGTGCCCGTTGTGCCTTCTAGTTCCCACCAGTTATTTTCTTTACCATTTGCTTTTTTACCCAAAAAATAGATATTTTCAGGCAAAATTCCACATTTTTGAAGCAAATTTGCAGTTTCTTCATCTCTTGGAGCATCTTCATTTCCTGCAAAAACGCTGGTGACAATTTTATTTTTATCAAAACCTAAAACATTAGTTAAAAAATCAAAACTCCATTTAGTTTTTTCTTCTTTAAAATAATCACCCAGGCTCCAATTTCCCATCATTTCAAAAAATGTGCAATGACTGCTATCGCCAACTTCATCAATATCCACAGTTCTAACGCATCCTTGAATATAAGTTAGCCTTGTTTTCCCGCTTGGATGTTTTTTACCTAAAAGATATGGCATAAGTGGTTGCATTCCTGCAACATTAAACATAACACCTGTTGTGCCATCTCCAATAAGCGACACCGCTCCAATATTTAAGTGTCCTCTTTCTTCATAAAATTTAATCCATGCATCTCTTAATTGTTTACTAGTAAGCTTATTCATATTTCCCTTCGTTATTGTATTTTTTATTATTTTTTTATGTTTTTATTAACTTTTTGCAGTTTTTGCAAAAATTCCATACTAATTTTAATTTATTTTAATTAAAACCTGCAAATTTTAAATATTTACTTTATAATTTTAAAAAATTTCTTCATCTGGTGGAATTTCTATTGCATTTATTGCACTTCCGCCAATATCTTCTGCCTTTGGCATGTGACCTTCAGTGTAGGCATCTATAATGCTTTTAGTGTTTGCATCTTTAGGCAAATTAACAAAGCTAACCCTAGAGCCCTTCCAACCAAGAAACACACTGCCTAGTGTTCCGTTTCTGTGTTTTGCGATAATAAGTTCGGCTTCATAATCTTGAGACGCTTTATTTTCGCTTGTTTGTTCAGCCTCGTTGTTATACATTTCTGGTTTATGAATAAATATAACCATATCGGCATCTTGCTCTATAGACCCAGATTCTCTTAAATCTGAAAGAACTGGTCTATGGCTTGTTCTTTGCTCAACCTGCCTAGATAATTGGCTTAAAACCAACACTGGCACATTTATTTCTTTAGCTAAAATTTTTAGCTTTCGGCTTATTTCACTAACTTCTGTTTGACGGTTATCGCTTTTAGCATCTCCACTCATAAGTTGCAAATAGTCTATCATAATTAAATCTAGACCACGCTCACGCTTTAATTTCCTACATTTAGAAAGAATTTTTGATGGCGTGTTTAATGAACTATCATCAATATAAATTTGAGTTTCTAAAAGTTTCTTATTAGCCTTCCATATTTTAGTCCAATCGGTTTGGTCTAGTTCGCCTTTCATACCCTTGCCCATATCAACATTCGCAACGCTAAAAAGCATTCTTTGAGCAAGCTGATCTGCACTCATTTCTAGCGAAAAACATGCGCATTTAGCACCTGCTTCGAGCGCAGCATTTGTTACAATATTCATCGCTAAACTTGTTTTACCAACACCCGGACGAGCGGCAATCATAATTAAATCACTTTTTTGAAGCCCATTTGTTATTTCATCTAGTTTAAAAAATCCTGTGGTTAAGCCCCTTAAAGAACCTTGATCTTTATGAATATCTTCAAGTTTTTCAATAACAGTTTGAAGGGCTCCGCTAATTTTTTCTAGCCCACTATTTTGCCCCTTTTCTGCAATATCATAAATGCTTTTTTCTGCAAGAGCTAAAACATCATCGCCTTCATCTTTTTGGTAAGCTCTTGAAATAACGCCACTGCATGCCTCAATCAGTTGCCTTAAAACGCTATCTCTTTTAAGAATTTTAACATAGTTTTCATAGCTTGCAGCACTTGGAACCACATTGGTTAAAGTGGTTAAATAAGCCACACCACCCACCGAACTAAGTTTTCCTGCTCGCTCTAATTCATCGGTTAGGGTGATAATATCAATGTTAATATTTTTATTGTAAAGCGAAACCATTGCTTCATAAATAATTTTATGAGTTTCACTATAAAAATCTAATGGCGAAACCTGCGCCACAATATTTATTGTTGCTTCACTATCTATCATAATACAGCCTAAAACTGATTGCTCAACTTCAAGACTGTTTGGCATAATTTTTGCATCAACTGTTTGATTTTGCTTTGGCATAGTGTATATTACCTCTAATTTAATTATATACAATCTTAAAAAAGTGTCAAGATAAAATTTCATCAACCTTTAAAAACAATTAAATACTTTACAATGCAATATTTTAGTGGTATAATAATATTAAACTATTGGAGGAAGCTTATGGGAAAACTTTCAACATTTATCTCAAAATTTAAAAAATCAACAAATAAAGCAGAAGAAAAACCTAAAACACCTTCTTCTGTTTTAAAAGAATCAAAAAAAGAAATTAATTATAACTTTAAAGATATATTTTATGTTTGCCAAAAAGAAAAAAGTGCCGATGGCATTCCAACCATTTCTGTGGTGCCTTATGCTCTTTCTGGCGAATGGGATTTAATAAATCTTGAAACGGGCAAAAAAGTTAACTATGCCCCACACACAAATTTCGCTTCTTTTGAAGATGAAAAAGAATTAAAGCAAATGAGCGGTTATAAAACTAACCAACAAATGCGTGAGGGCGAAGTGAAACGCATGCTTTCTGAAAAATATGGCTATGTTCTAACAAGTAGCGAAGCAATTCTCTCTAATATGAGAAACTCAACTTCAGATCCATATAAAATTAAGCAAAATAATCCTAAATTTGATAGTCTTACACCTGAAGAACAATTAATTGAAACGCAAAAAAATGTTTATCTCACCCAATTGCCTAAAAATGTTATTTTAAAACAAGGGCAAAAACTCGCGTCTGTTTTAACACGTAGTGAAATTGCAAAAGAAAAACAGGAAGCAGAGCAAAAACTTGCTTCATTACAGGCATTAAAAGCAGAACTAGAAAATTTAAATAAGAAGCCAACAAAATCAAAACCTGATATTATTATTGCAGACATTTTAAATACTAACACACCACAACCAGTAAAAAAACCAGTAAAAAAATCAACAAAAGTTGAAACTGATGAAAATGCAAAATAACACATAAAAAGCAAAAACACGGAAAATTCCGTGTTTTTTTGTTCCAAAAAAGTAAAAAAATTAATTTTAACCATATATAAGCATCATATTTAAGTTTTTTATATTTGTTTCAAAATTGTTAGCAATCAAAAAATCGCAAAATTTTGATGAAAGAAAAAAACAAAAAGCCATCCGGATAGAGTGTACTTATTATACACGACTGCTGGTGGCTTTTTTGAATTTCTGCACAACTTTGCCTAATTTGCAATGTTTTTGTAAAAATTTTTAATTTTGATTTGATTTAAAAAACTGTTTTAGTTTGGGTAAATAAGAAAAAATCTAAAGTGTGTTTGGCAAAGCACATACTCCCCGTATTTGCAATCCAACACATCTTGCAGTTTCTGTTCTTAATTGCCCAAAATAAAGGTTTTTTTAGTCGTTCTTATAAGGCAATAATGCCATCACCCTAGCCTTTTTAATAGCATTGGTGAGTTCTCTTTGGTGTTTTGCACAAACACCAGTTGTTCTTCTTGGGATAATTTTACCCTTTTCGGTCATATACTTTCTTAATTTTTGAGCATCTTTATAATCAATAAATTCAACTTTATCGGTGCAGAAAGCACAAACTTTTTTAGGAGTTTTTCTAACTTTTTTAGGATTTTTATCATCATAAGAAGCATTAGCATTAGGATTTTGCTTTTTCATTATGTTTCTCCTTTAAAATTTAAATTAAAATGGAAGATTATCGTCATCAATTGGTTCGAATTTAGAAACAACATCTTCTTTTGGTTGAGGTTTAACCCCGCCATCTTCTTCGCCACTATCTGTGCCAGAATTTTTAGTTGAAATAAACTCAACATTATCTGCAACAATTTCTGTTACATATCTTCTTGTGCCATCATTTGCTTCATAGTTACGAGTTTGAACAGAACCAACAACAGCAACCTTGCTACCTTTCTTTAAATATTTATAGCAATTATCTGCCTGAGCACGCCATGCAATGATTGGAAGAAAATCTGCTTCTCTTTCGCCATCGCTTGTTGCAAAATTACGGCTAACAGCAATTGTGAAACGGCAGAAGTTTACACCGTTTGTGGTGGTGGTAAGTTCAGGGTCTCTTGTTAAGTTTCCTATTAAAACAACTTTATTCATCTTTTTTACCTCTTTTATCTTTTTTCTATCATAGTTCGTACTACGCCATCAGTGATTTTCATAAGAGCGGTTAGTTTGTTTGGAACGCTAGCTTCGCTTTCGAAATTCATAAGGCAATAATATCCTTCTTGCTTATAGTTGATTGGATATGCAAGTTTCTTTAAACCAAGTTTTTGTGGTTCCTCTGCCTTTCCGCCATTATCTGCAACAAACTTTACAAATTTTGCTATTAAGGCTTCTCTTGCTTCATCGCCAACTGAAGAATCAATGATATAAAGCAATTCGTATTTATTCATAATTATACCTCCTTTTGGACTCATTCGGTTGCCTAAAAATTTTGGCAACAAGGAATTGTTAACTAGATTATAAACTATTTTTATTTTTTTTTCAATAGTTTTAAACAATTTTATTCCTATAATAAAAAACTAAATTTAAAACTTAAAAGAAAATTGACATATTAAAATTTGTATTGTATATTATTTATATATAAAACATTTTAGGAGCAAGTGATGGCACTTAAAAAGAAGAAACAAAACACGGACGAAATTAAAGAAGAAAAAGAAAGCCTTGATTCCACTTTAAATGCAGAGGTTAGCATAGAAAATACAGTGGCAAACAAAAAGGAAAAGTCTAAAAAACAAAAAGCTTTAAAAGCTGAAAATATAAGAGAAAAAAACGAAAAAAAGCAAAATAAAAAAGGCAAAAATAACACTGAAGAAATAAAACCAATTAAAATAAAACGCATTAAAGCCGATTTTAAAAATGGGCTTTCTTCAGAGCAAGTTGCAGACAGAAATGAAAAAGGTTTAAACAATGTTACGCCAAACACAAATGTTAAAACCTATAAAAGCATTTTTGTTGAAAATATTTTCACCTTTTTTAACATGCTTTGTTTTGCAATTTTTATTAGTTTAGCTATTGTTGGCGCATGGAAAAGTTGCATTTTTATGGTAATAATCCTTGCAAACATTGCAATTGGAATTATCCAAGAAATTAGGGCAAAACGAACGATTGAAAAACTAAGTTTACTCACCGCCCCAGTTGTGAATGTTATGCGTGATGGCGTGCAAACAACAATTAGCACAGATGAAGTTGTGCTCGATGATATTATTGTGCTTTCAACTGGAAAGCAAATAGTTGCCGATTGCACTATTATTGAAGGCCAAATTGAAGTTAATGAAAGTTTGCTTACTGGTGAAAGTTTGCCAATTAAAAAGAAGGCTGGCGACACAATCTTGGGTGGAAGTTTTGTTGTTAGTGGTTCTTGCTATGCAAGAGCTGAAAAAGTTGGCGTAAACACTTATATTCATCAACTTTCTAGCAAAGCAAAAAAATATAAAAGACCAAAATCTGAACTATTTAGTTCTCTAAGGCTTATAATTAAAGTGATAGGTATTATTTTAATCCCTATTGCAATTCTTATGTATATAAACAACTATGTAACAAGCGCAGGTGCAACCACCACAGATAAAGTTGTGGACACTATCACAAAAACAGCCGGCTCTATAATTGGAATGATCCCATCTGGAATGTTCCTTCTTTGCTCGGTTGCCTTAACTGTTTCGGTTATAAAACTAGCCCATCGCAAAGCCTTAGTGCAAGACTTATATTGTGTTGAAATGCTTGCAAGAGTTAATGTTTTGTGTCTAGATAAAACTGGCACAATAACCGATGGAACAATGAAAGTTTATAATTGCATTCAACTAGAAAACACAGATATAACACTTAAAAGAGCCATGGGAAGTATGCTTTCTAGTCTGCCAGATAATAACCAAACAAGTCAAGCATTAGTTAATTATTTTGGATATAATAAAGAGCTTAAACCAACTACAATTTTACCATTTTCTAGTTCTAGAAAATTAAGTGCAGTTACTTTTGAAGGTCATGGCACTTATATTATGGGTGCACAAGAATTCGTTATGCCAGAACTTAAAGACAAGAAAACTCTTGATATGATTGAACAATATTCAAAAGATGGATACAGAGTGCTTCTTCTTGCTCATAGTGATGGCAAAATTGTGAAAGAAAATTTGCCTGCTAGCAAAACTGCTGTTGCAATTTTAATTCTTGAAGACAGAATTCGTGACGAAGCAGTTTCAACTATTAAATGGTTTAAACAAAATGGCGTTAAAGTTAAAATTATTTCGGGCGACAACCCACTAACCGTTGCAGAAATTGCAAAAAGAGTTGGCGTTGATAACACTGAAAAATTTATAAACCTAGAAGGTATGAACGAAAAGCAAATAATTGCCGCTGCAAATAAATACACCGTTTTTGGAAGAGTTACCCCTGAGCAGAAAGCAATATTAGTTAAAGCTATAAAATCTGCCGGAAACACCGTTGCAATGACGGGCGATGGCGTTAATGATATTTTGGCTCTTAAAGAAGCTGATTGTGCAGTTGCCATGGCTAGTGGAAGCGAAGCCGTTAGAAGCGTTTCTCATATGGTGCTTCTAAACAGCGATTTTGGCTCTATGCCAGAAACTGTTAAGGAAGGAAGAAGAGTTATAAACAACGTGCAAAAATCTTCGAGTTTGTTCTTTATGAAAACAATATTTTCTATCTTCTTCTCTATCTTCATTTTAATTATTCACACTGTTTATCCTCTTTCAACGGAAAACAACCTTTTGCTTGAAACTTTTGTTATTGGCATTCCTTCGTTCTTCCTGGCATTTTTACCAAACGATAAGCCTATTGAAGGTAAATTTATTTACAACCTATTTAAAAACGCCCTACCTGGCGCATTAACGCTTATTTTAAATGGTATCGCCGTTTACACATTTGTTTGGATAACAAAAGGCTCACTAGATTATGCTAGCACACTAACCACAATGATGACAATAGTTGTTACATTCACTGGGCTTGCCCTTCTTTTAAGATTATGCAAACCATTTAATGCCCTAACTGGAACGCTTATGGTTACCATGACGGCTTGTTGCTTTGTGTTAATGCTAATAATACCAACTTTCTTTAAACTTGTGTCTATTAGTTTAACAGATATGCTATTTGTTATAATTCTAATTCTTTTAGCTCCAACTCTTATTGATATTTTCTATAAGGTGCTAAACAAAATTAAAATTAAATAGCTAAAAGCATTAAAAACAAAAATAATTTTACTATCTTAAATAATGCTTTATGCAATAAAAAAATCCACGGGTTAAATCGTGGATTTTTTATTTCCTTCTAAACTAATGATTACTATTTATCGTATGAACTATCATCAAATTTAAAGAAGACATTATTTTTATCTTTATATGCCCTTGCTCTTTTATTTGTTTTCTTTGCAAAACTTCTTTTTGTGCTTTGTTTTTGTGGCTTTGATAATGCTTTTAATGGCTCCCAACAATAGTCATTGTTTTCCTATCCGCACTAGTTATTACAAAATCTATCGGCTTGCAAATATTTAAAACTATGTTTCCTGCCCTATCATAAACTGCACAGCACTGCTCAGAAATTATATAGTTATCTGATCTTCTTCCTAAAATTTGGGAAAGAGGGATTTCTGCACTTATTCCTTTGCTTTCATTTTTAACTATAACCACAATATCGTCATCATAACATTCTTCTGGCGAAGTGTAGCGAATTTTTGTTACAACGCCTTTCATTGTTTCACCTATATGTTTTTCACAATAAAACACACTGCTTATATCTTCAAAATCTTTCTCGGCTTGTGCTATATCTAATTGGCGTTCGTTTGAATATTCAGCAATTCTAACAATTTCATCTTTTTTTATCGGTTCTGTGCCGTGCATATGAGCTAAAATATTATATTGCGTTATATAATCTGGCACTCTTCTAATAGGAGAAGTTGTGTGGCTATAATGTGGAGATTGCAAGGCATAATGAGATATCTTTTCGCCAACCCAATCATTTTCATCATCATTTTCTTCCTTTTTATCAGAATACAATTTATCACTATAAATAGCCTTCGATTGCATTTTAATTAAAAAGTTGTTCACTACTTCTTCTGTTGGTGTTCCTTTAATTAATTCAATCAAATTGCGTGTGCCATGAGCTGTTAAATCACCATCAAACGAAATACCTAAAATATTAAAGAACTCACTGGCTTTTGCCGTTTTTGTGGCACTAGGTTTATCGTGCACACGATAAATATTATCTAAATTGTTGTCTTTGGCATACTTTGCCGTTGTTTCATTTGCTGATATCATAAAAGCTTCTATAACTTCATGATAGAATAAATGCTTAACTGGTTTTATATCCACAACATCGTCTAAATCAGCATCAAAAACAATTTCTCTTTCTTTATTTGCAACAAACCTAATCATTTGCCTATTATCAAATTCAGTTTTTATTTTGGTTGCTGCATAATAATTCATAAGCACTTGCTCATCTTCGGTTAGCGTTTTTTCAGTGAGTGCTTTTATCATTAATGAATTAAAAGACGGATATTCTGGTTTTAGGTTGTCCACAATTTCTTGTGCTTCTTCATAACTATATTTATGTTTGCTTCTTATTATGGCATCATAAATATTAGAATCTTTAACTTTTCCCGTTTTAGCGTCTATAACATTTTTAACAACAAAAGCAAGTCTATCTTCATTTGGGTTTAGCGAACAAATTCCCGTTGAAAGCTGAGGTGGCAAAATGTTATACGCTTTGTTTGGTGCATAAATTGTGAAGGTGCCATTAACATAATTTTTGCCAATTGCACTATTTAATTTAAAATATTTTGTAACATTTGCAACTGCAACATAACACTCTATATCGCCATTTTCGTTAACCCTTGAAAAAATAGCATCATCCATATCTTTGCAAGTGGCAGGATCAACTGTAACAAAAGGAAGATCTCTTAAATCTACCACATGATTTCTTTGCAAAAGTTTAGCATCTTTTTCTTCAATTAAGTTTAATTTTTGAGCGTCTACGCTTGTTGGGATTTTTGCAATTTCTTCTTTAAGGCCACGGCTTTCAAAATTCATAACAGCGCCATAGCTTTCAGCAATAGCATCATATTCTGATATTGGATTCCCAGCCTCGCCAATTACTTTAACAATATATCCGCCACAACTAGGGTTTTCAATATTATCTAAATTTAATAAACAAATTTTGTCTTGAAATTGTGCTAAATCTTCAATATTCCCAAGTATTGGAATTTGCCTAACCGCAATACTTTTCTTATTTGGAATAAACACCAAATTATTGTGGCTAAGTTTAACAACTCTTCCTAAAATAAGTGCACTTTTATCTCTAGTTTCTTGATTTTCCTTTTTATCTATGGTTTTTGTTTGCACAAGTGGCAATTCTTTTTTAACATTAAACTCCTGCTTACTTCTTCCCAAAACAAACGCCATATTCCCACTTTTCGAACAAGATGCAACTATATCTAGGCAATCGCCAATATTATATCCATTTGCAATGCTTGCATCAACATTATAGCGCTTATTAGATGCAGGAGTGAGAACATAAAACTTATCTCCCTGTTTTTGAAGCACCCCAACACTTGTAAGCCCATTTGCAAGGCTCACTTTTTCTTTCTCTATATTAATAGTTTTTTGTTCATGAAGAGCTGATATTAGCGTATTCACTTTTTCTTTAGAAGCCACTTTCCCTTCTTGTAATAAATATTTTTTAAGTGTGTTGATATGAATTCCAGGATTTTTAAAAACATATTTATAAACAGCAGAAATGCCCTTTAAAAAATCGTTATACGCCATTTTTTGCCCCCAAAATTTTGCTATAACTAACTTTAACACAATTATGGCATAAATTCAATACCTTATAAAAAATTTTATTACATTATTTTACAAATTTCGCATTTTTATATTTATCAATTATTTAATAAAATCTTTCACAATCACTTCAACCTCTAAATTAAAATCTTCAATATAATCATCTATATTGTTTTTTGTTTTTAAAAAACTTTGAAAATCTTTTGTGTTGTATTTATAAGCGTGAGTTGCCAAATTAAATATATCCACATTTTGCTTTTTTGTTTTTTCAAACACTTCTTTTATATCTGTTTCAAGTTGTTTTTTTATTGCACTATTTAGTGTTTCATTTATATATGGCCCTTGCCCTAGAAGCGTGCTAACTAGCTTTCCATTGTCGTTTAACACTTCTAATAAAGAAAGATTGTTTAACGTTATTATCATTTTAGCTAGTGGTTTATGCCCTTTAAAATCCATTTTTAAATCATATTTTTTGCTAGCAACCCTAATGCCAACTTTTGCATTTTTATAAAGGTTATCATCATTAACATTTTTTATAACCAAATCAAATCTATCAGTTTTGTTTTGAGTTAGAAGATATGCTATTATTTCATCTTCTTTTTCAAGGGTGCCTTTAAACCTTCCGCTTTTAAAATAGGCTATATTTTCTAAATAATCTATCCTGCCTTTCATTGCTGCATCTCCACTTTCGCTTGCAGAAGACAAACTTTCTCCACCAGAAGAACTGCTAGAATCCCCACTAGAACTAGAAGAAGTGGAACTTTCCCCACTAGAACTTGTGCTAGATGAACCATCTTCTTGCCCGCCACCACTAGATCCAAAGCATTCATCATCAAAGCTAATGTTTATGCCAGAAATAATACTTGTTTTAGATGGCTGATAACAATTATCTAAAAAGGTTTGCATTGGAACCATTTTTGCACTTAAGGATTCTTCCTTATACATATAAATTTTTTGAAGCCCCAAGCCAACAGATAGTTTTAGTTCAGCTGTTTTTCTAATCATATCATCTGCTTTGCCTTTGCAAAAAAGAAGCATTAAAGAATTTGGCAAATGTTGGTCTCTAATAAAAAAATCTAAGTCCTCGGCTGTGTTATCTTTTTTTATAAGTTCTTCTCCAAGGATTATAAAATTTGCATGCGAATGCCACGCTATTTCGCCAATATTATAGGCAACCTTTTTAAAACCTTCGGTGATGCTTTCGCCCTCTTGGCAAATAAAATCAAATGCTGCATTTTGCCCCGAAGCTTCACTTGAAGGATTTGGCATAACAACCTGAGCCGTTATCATATAACCGCTTTCTGTTTTATCTATTGCTAGCCCCGTGATCAGCACCCTATTATTTAATTTTGCTTGGCTTTTAAGCGCTGGTGGAAACAACAATAAAAAAGCAAGCAAAAATATTAGCCACCCCTTGCGTTTTATAAATCTAAACATACTTTGCCTTCTTTTTGTGCCTAGAAATAAAACTTAAAATGGTTAAAATAAAAGGCACACCAAAATTTATAATCAACATAAAAATATAGGTATAAACTCTAAACGAAACAGCACTGCTAGATGTGTTTCTGAACACAAAAATATCTAGCAAATAATTAATCGCTCCCACCACAAGTGCAACCCAAACTATTTTTTTTATATTAAAGCACTGGCAAAAACAAAATGCCGAAAAATATAAATAAGCACTTGCACTTATAATAGTTGATATTTGTTCAAATAGAATCATAAAATAATCTAATCTGCCAATGTCAAATTCTAAAAGAGAAAACTGCGTGATGCTAGATATTGCATTTGTTTGATATCCAACCCCCACACCATAAAGCGAATAATAAATTGCACAAGCAAGTGGCGCAATTAAAACCACTGCACAAAAATACGCAAAGAACATTCCTATCCCAATTTTATCGCCTTTTTTTGTGTCCACCAGCCCACTAATCACAAAAAGAATAATATAATCACCAAACCAAGGAGCACACTTTAAAACCTCACTTATGATCACATTCACTTTTGTTGTAAAAAGCGGGAGCAATCTGTTAAAATTAGCACTTGTTATGCCTAAAAACACAATTCCAATCACCCCAATAGACACAAGTGGCATATAAATTTCTGCTTCTCTGCCTATTGTTCTAAGCCCCCTGTTTACCACAAACACGGTAACAAGCAAGAATAATAAACCAAAATAAACATAATTAACTTTATCAAACAACACGCTAGAAAAAAGTTGTCTAATTGATTCAAATGGGAGCACAAGTTTAACCATAAAATAAACCGCAAGCAAAAAATATAAAAATCGCGCAAAAAAATTCCCTGCAGTGTTTTTAACCATTATAAAAGTGCCTTCATTTTTAGTGTTGTGCCCAACAAAAAACCACAAAGCTAAAAGAAGCATAAGGCAATCCATAATTCCTAATAACAACAAAATAAGCCAACCATCTTGTCCAGCCATAACACACACAATATTAGGAAGCCTGTTTAGTTTTGTTGAAAGACTGCATAAAAATATTAAAAGAATTGCTTGCCTTTTATTTAACATTTTTTGCCCCCTTTTTTAAATGCTTTGCAAGGTTTGGCTCTTCTTTAATAATTGCATTTTTTTGTTCTTGCGTGCGTGGAGTTTGCCTAATTCTGTTTTTATTCCTAAAACTTTTTGGCCTAGTTATCATTTGTGCCACACCAGATTTAATAATTGCATCTTTCTGATCCATTTTAATAAATGGCGCAAAAGGAGCCATTAAAGGCGAACCAAAGTTGCTGGTTGACACAAGCATCGCAGTTAGCAAATTTAGCCCAACTATGATGCCAAAAAAGCCAGCAAAACTGCCTGCCAAGGTGAAAAGCAATCTTAAAATGCTGGTGGTGGGTGCTTGGTCGGGCAAAATGTAAATTGTGATTGAAGACACCGCCATCACTAAAATACTTGGCTGAGTGATAATTCCAGCTTGAACGGCAGTGTCGCCAAGAACCAAAGCCCCAACAATAGATAGTGCCATACCTAAATATTTGGGCATTCTAATACTTGCCTCGTTTAAAATTTCAAACAAAAATAAAGCAAGCAACACTTCCACCATTGGCGGAAAACTGATATTTTCAATGCTAGAAAGGATATTAATTAAAAGTGAAATTGGAAGCACCCTATAATGATAACTTTCCATAGCAATATAAAAACCAGGAAGAAGCACGCCAATAATTATTCCCAAAAGCCTAATCATACGCACAAACGAAGCCCTAGCCGGATGCATATAGTAATCATCACTGTTTTGGAAATCTTCTAAAAACACATAAGGCACGCTTAAACATATTGGCGAGCCATCAACAAGAATAACAATTCTTCCTTCCAATATTTTTGCCATGGCAATATCTGGCTTTTCTGTGGAGCCAATTTGCCTAAAAAGAAGGCTATCGTTATTTCGAAGCAAACTTTCAACATAATAAGATGCTGTTATGCCATCTATATCTATTGTTTTTAAACGGCAAATAAGCTCCTTTAAAACGCTTTTATCTGCAATTGTGTTTAAATACACTAAACTAACTTTTGTTTGGCTTTTTCGCCCAATTTTAAGCGTTTTTAGCCTAAGCTCGTTAGTTTTTAATCGTCTTCTTATCATACTTATATTCACATTAATATCTTCAACAAACCCTTCACGGGGGCCTTTAAGCACGCTAGAAGTTGGTGGCTCAGTTATGGATCGCTTTTCATACCCAATCACTGGGAAACTAATATATTCATTTTCGCCCTCTATTGCAAGCACAGCAAAACCAGAAAGTATATCTTCTTCTGCCGTTTTTAAATTCACTTTTTTTGCATTAGGAACTAGCACCACATTTTCAAGCAAAAAACTTAAAACATCTTTGGCAACTAAAATTTTATCTTTTGCATCAGATATAGGCTTTATCACATCGCTTGCTAAAATCTTATTATCAACAAGGCAATCAATAAAAAATAAACACGCCTTTTTATTTCCAACAATTAAACTGCGTGCCTCTATTTCATTATCTTTTTTAAACTTTTCTTTAAATTTAGAAATAGAATTTTGCATAACTTCAAAATTAGTTTTAGTTTAAACACAAAATTTATGCACAAGCATTGTTAATGGATCTCTTCACTTTTCACTTAATAATCGTCCGCAATGTTGCACGAAGTGCAACGCTTCATACAAACGGAGTTTGCGCTTCACGTTGCCAT
>JAFSXW010000041.1 GCA_017443885.1 Clostridia bacterium
CCGTCATTTTATTTTTTTGCTATTTCTTTAAATTTTTTAGATTTTCTTCAAGAGTATTTTTAGTTGCAATTAAGAAATCATATCTTTCTTTTTCTTTGCTAACTAATTCTTTAGGTGCTCTTTCAACAAAATTTTTGTTATTAAGCCTAGAACCCAAAAGCGTGGCTTCGGCGTCAATTTTTGAAAGCTCTTTTGTTATTCTTTCTATTTCTTTATCAGTATCAACCACTTCTTCTTTATAGAAATAAAATTCTCCAAGTTCGCAAACAAAACTAACATTTTCTTTTTTATTATCTAACTTTTTAACGCTGTTAATATTTGTGATTTTAGATAAACTATCACTTGCAAATAAAAGCGTTTTTAAATTTTTAGCATCTATATTTTCATTATAGCAAAGTGTAATCTTTTTGCTTGCAGGCACATTCAAACTAAGCCTAACTTCCCTAATTTTCGCTATTAATGAGATGATTTTATCAACTTCTTTTTCTTCTTTTTTAAAGTGCCCCATGCTTTTAGCATAACTTTCTAAAATAAGCAAATTATTACTAAAATTAGAATAAATATCCTCTGTTATAAATGGAATAATTGGATGAAGCATCTTTAAAACATTTAGATAAACATCTTTTAAAACCATAGTTGCATGGCTTCTAACTTCTTTATTTTCGCTATAAACATAAGGTTTTGTTAGTTCAACATAATTATCGCAGAAATCTCCCCAAACAAAGTTCACCATTCTTCCAACTGCTTGGCAAATATCAAGCGTTTCCATATTTTTATTAATGTCTTCTATGGCATTATGTAGTTTTGTGTATATCCATTTATCGTAAATATTAAGTTTCTTTTCGTCTAATTCTGTTTCAGTTGTTTGGCTTAAGCAAAGCTCTAAAAATTTTCCAGCATTCCAAACTTTATTAATAAACTTACGGTCTTCTAATATCTTTTCTTCGCTAAATCTAAAATCATTGCCCGTACCATTGCCAAGAATTAAACTAAATCTTAAACTATCTGCCCCATACTTATCAATTATTTCAATAGGATCAACACCATTATTAGAAGATTTACTCATCTTCTTGCCTTCATCATCTCTAACAATTCCATTAATTAAAACCTTAGAGAACGGAATATTCCCCATAATTTTACCAGAAAGCATAACCATTCTTGCAACCCAGAAAAATATTATATCTTGAGCCGTAACAAGCGTGCTTGTTGGGAAAAACCTTTGTAAATCCTCAGTCTTTTTAGGATAGCCAAGTGTTGAAAAAGCCCATAGAGCCGAACTAAACCATGTGTCTAGCACATCTTCTTCCTGCTCGATATTGTGTTTATGGCAATTAGTGCATTCTTTAATTTCTGTTTCACTAACCATTGTGTTTCCGCAATCCTTACAATAATATGCAGGAATTCTATGCCCCCACCACAACTGCCTTGAAATACACCAGTCTTTAATATTATTTAGCCAGTTTCTATAAATTTTTTCAACCCTTGTTGGGATAATTTCTAGTTTTCCATCGTCCACAACTTTAAGAGCCTGTTTTGCCATATCATCCATATTCATAAACCATTGTTTACTTATCATTGGTTCAACTGTGGTATGACATCTATAACAATGCCCCTTAGAAACCACATAAGGCTCTATTTTTTCAATTAAGTTTTGAGCTTTTAAATCATCAATTAATTGCTTACGGCAATCCATTCTATCTAGCCCACAATATTTGCCAGCTTTTTCATTCATGGTGCCATCAAGATTCATAACACAAATAGATTCAAGATTGTGGCGTTTGCCAACTTCATAGTCGTTAGGATCGTGTGCTGGAGTAATTTTAACTGCACCAGTTCCAAAATCTTTTTCAACATAACTATCGGCAATAATAGGAATAAGTCTGTTTGTGGTTGGCAAAACAAGCGTTTTTCCAAGTTTATCTTTAAATCTTTCATCATCTGGGTTCACTGCAACACACACATCACCAAACAATGTTTCTGGCCTTGTGGTTGCAACAACTAAATAACCACTTCCATCACTATATGGATATCTAATATGCCAAAAATGAGAATTTTCATCTTCATGCTCAACTTCTGCATCACTAAGAGCTGTTTTACAGCATGGGCACCAGTTTATAATTTTATTCCCTTTATAAATCAATCCTTCATCATAAAGAGTTTTAAACACTTTTAAAACTGCTTTTTGCCTTTCTTCATCCATGGTAAAAGCGCATCTGTCCCAATCACAACTAGCACCTAGCGCTTTCAGTTGTTCTTTTATTCTGCCTCCAAATTTATCGTTCCATGCCCACGCGCGCTTTAAAAATTCTTCACGCCCAAGTTCTTGTTTTGAAAGGCCTTCTTTTTTAAGAGCATCTATAATCTTCACTTCTGTTGCAATTGAAGCATGGTCTGTTCCTGGAACCCAAAGCACATTTTTGCCTTGCATACGCATCATTCTTGCAATAAAATCTTGCGTTGTGTTGTTAAGAGCGTGCCCAATATGAAGTTGCCCCGTAATATTAGGTGGTGGCATTATTAAACTATAACTTTCGCCCTTAAAATTTTTATCAAAATCTGTTCTCGGCTTAAAACAACCATTTTCCTGCCACTTTTTATATATTAATTTTTCTTTTTCTTTTGGTTCAAAGTTCTTATCCATTATAATCTCCTAAAATTTAAAACATTGCCGTAATTAAAAATATCACAATACTCACGCCACAAATTATAAAACCAATCAGTTTTATTTTTATTGCCTTTCTTTCACGCTCTGCACCCTTATATTTATGCTCGGGCACCAACGCTTTTGAAAACACTTCCACTAATAACCCCACTAGCAAAATCACGGCGGCTATTATTCGTATTACAAATTTTACCACTATTTTTCTCCTAATACATATATTATATTAATTTTTCAATAAAAATCAATAACATTTTAACTTTTAAATATTGTTTGCTGGGATTTTTCACACAAGCAGTTAAAACTATCATAAAATAAAAGTGTAAAAAACTATAAGGAGGTAAAAAATAGTGAAAAAATTAACAACAATCATTTTGTCGCTTTGTTTAGTTTTTGCTTTCTGCTTTGTTGGTTGCTCAAAAAGCGACACTATTAGAATGAGTGAAGTTACACATAGTGTTTTCTATGCCCCACTTTATGTGGCAATAAATAAAGGCTACATGGAAGAAGAAGGGCTTAAAATAGACCTAACTAGTGGACAAGGAAGTGATGTTTCAATGTCTGCACTACTTTCTGGAAATGCAGATGTTGCACTGCTAGGCCCAGAAACTGTTGTTTATGTTCATGCAAATGGTTCATCTAATCACCCAATGGTGTTTGGACAACTAACTAAACGAGATGGCTCTTTTTTAGTTGCAAGAAACTCTATTTCTGATTTTAATTGGAAAACAAGCCTTGAAAATAAAACAGTTATTGCCGGAAGGCGTGGTGGCATGCCTGCCATGACTTTTGAATGGATTGTAAACAACAATGGATTATATAATGGCACAAATATCACCCTCGATCTAGACACTTCTTTTGGAGCAATGGTTCCAACCTTCCAAGGCGGAAGTGGCGACTTTTGCACAATGTTTGAACCAACAGCCACCGAATATGAAGAAGCCGGACTTGGGAAAATAGTTGCATCAGTTGGAGAATATAGCGGAGAAATTCCTTACACATGTTTTATGGCTTCACGCTCTTTTATGCAAAAATATCCAAATAAAATTGAAGGCTTTTTAAGAGCAATAAAAAAGGCCTACACATTTATTATGACTTCTTCTAGTGATGAAGTGGCAAAAGCACTTGCTCCATCCTTTGATGGCTCAAGCGAGGCATCACTTAAAAAAGCAGTTGAAAGTTACAAAAAAATTGATGCATGGATGGCAACTCCAGCAATGACTGAATCTTCATATAATCGCCTAATTAGCGTTTTGAAAAATTCAGGAACATTAAAATCAGATGCAAGTGTTAGTTTTAACGATGTTGTAGACAACTCTTTCGCACTTAAAATTTAAAAATCAAAGGAGAAAATTTATGAGCGCATTACTAAAACTAGAAAATATTAAACTAGTTTATCACACTAAAAAAAATGAAACCGTTGCGCTTGAAAACTTGAATTTAGAAATAAATGAAGGCGAGTTTGTAAGTATCGTTGGACCAAGTGGCTGTGGGAAAACCACAATTTTAAGCTTAATTGCAGGTATATTAAAACCAACCGAAGGAAACATTTATCAAAACGATACAAAAATAAAAGGCATAAACACAAAAGCTAGTTATATGTTTCAGCGAGATAACCTTTTAGAATGGCTGAATATCTATAAGAATGTTATGCTTGGGCCATCACTCTGCCACAACAAAAGCAAGGAAACACAAGATAAAGTTTTAAATATGCTAAATAAATATGGTCTTGGCGATTTTATCAAAAGTTATCCAAACGAACTTTCTGGTGGCATGCGCCAACGAGTTGCACTTATTAGAACACTAGCCACAAACCCCTACTGCCTACTGCTAGATGAACCATTTAGTGCTCTAGATTATCAAACACGCCTAGTAGTGCAAGATAATGTTTTAGAAATAATTAAAAATGAACATAAAACAGCAATACTTGTAACCCACGATATTGGTGAAGCAGTTGCAATGAGCGATAAAGTTATAATTTTAACTAAACGCCCTGCTTGTGTTAAAAAAGAAATTAAATTAAACTTTAATAAAAATTTAACGCCACTAGAAAGGCGAAAAGATCCTAAGTTTAATAACTATTTTAATGAAATTTGGGAGGAGCTAGAATGAAACAAGCATTTTCTCCTTCTCATAAAAAATTTCTGCAAAAAATTAGACGAAATACATTTTTTACGCACTTTTTTCGCATTTTATTATTAATTTTGCTGTTTTTATTATGGGAAATTATTGCAAATAGTGGCCTTGTGGATCCATTTATAACAAGCAGTCCGTCTAGAATAATTAATGCACTATCAGAGTTATTTTCTTCTGGCAACTTAATTTATCATAGCTTTATAACTTTATATGAAACATTACTTGCCTTTTTAATTAGCACAATTATTGGCTTTTTACTAGCATTGCTTTTATACATAATTCCATCACTTCGAAAAATTATAGAGCCTTATTTAGTTGTGCTTAATAGCTTGCCAAAAGTTGCACTAGGGCCACTAATTATTGTTTGGATTGGTGCTGGCACAAAAGCAATCATAGCAATGGGCGTTTTAATTTGCGTTATAGTTACAACTATTAGCATTTTAAATGGATTTTTAGAAGTTAGTGAAGAAAAAATTTTGCTTTTCAAAACACTTGGTGCAAAGCACTATCAAATATTATTTAGACTCATTTTGCCAGCAAGTTTGCCTAATATTATTTCTGTTTTAAAAATAAATGTAGGGCTTGCTTGGGTTGGCGTTATTATGGGTGAATATTTAAATAGTAGTGCAGGGCTTGGATATTTAATCGTTTATGGCGGACAAATTTTTAAACTAGACTTAGTTATGGCTTCAATACTTGTGTTGTGTTTACTTGCAAGCATAATGTATTTTATCATTGCCGGAATTGAACTTCTAATAAATAGAAAACGCAATAAATAATAAAAAAGTGGTTATTTTGCACAAAAATAACCACTTTTTTGCATTTTTTAATATATAAAAATTTATTCAGCAAATGGTGCAAAAAAAAATACACCACATTTAGTTGGTGCATTTTCTTTTATTATAAGCCTATTTATTATTGCTATTTTCCAAAATATCGTTTAATTCGCTATGTATTATGTCTAACATAGTAGGTTCTTTTTCTATTAATCTTTGAAGATAGGTAACTTGGTTTTTTGCCCTATTTAAATTATTGTCTTCATATTTTGCTCCAAAATAAACATCATCTTGAAGATAGTCGGTTAGAAACCTCATGCCACATTCAAAGGTCATAACCATTGCGCCTTTATGAAGAGATTCTATTTCTTCATCTGTTAAAAAGTTGTATGCTGATGATAAATAGCCTTTTGTGTATTCTCTAAATAAATTTTCATTAAATTGAATATTATCAAAATCTGTGCTCTCTTCATCTTCGGTGTTACAACCAAATCTGATTGCATCTCCAAAGTCGTAGCAAACTGCCCCTGGCATAACTGTGTCGAGGTCTAGCACAGCAAGTGCTCTATTCGAATTTCTATCAAATGCAACATTGTTTAATTTTGTGTCGTTATGGGTAACCCTTAATGGCAATGTCCCATTTCTTAGTTTACTTGTAATAATTGTTGGTAAATGATGCTTTTCTGCTAATTGCATATAAGTTTTAATAGTTTCTTTTGCCTTATAAAACCTTTCAATATTTTTGCAATTTTTAATTGCTTCTATAAATGTATTATATCTTTTTTGCGTGTTATGAAAATCTGGTATTGTTTCTGTTAGAAGGCTAGCATCAAAATCTCTTAACATATTCTGAAACTCACCAAAAATTCTGCCACACTCACAAAATAATGCTGGATTATCTGCACAGCTATCAACACTTTTAGAATTTTTAATATAATCGTAAACCCTATAAGCATTTCCATCAGCATCTTCTAAATAGTTTTCGCCGTTATTAGTTTTTACAATATTTAAAACATCCATATCACTGCCATCTTTCGTGGCACACTCTTTCACAAAATCCGTTACTAATTCAATATTATTCATAAGCAATTTTGGGTTTGTGAAAAGGTTTGTGTTTATTCTTTGCAAAATATATTCGTGCTTATTGTTATTGTTGTCTATGGTTTCAATTTTAAAAGTTTTATTAATTCGGCCGTTGCCACAAGGCTCAATGCTGATAACTTGCCCAATTATATTAAAACTATTGGCAAGATTTATTTTATTATCTGACATAATATCTCCTATTTTTTTGTTTTTCTTATATTATTCTATGCTTAAAACACTGCCAGCGCAAACTAACGCTTCTTTTAGTGTTTTTACATCAAATATTTTATCACATTCTATTGCGTTTTTCAAGATATATGCAAAAATTTCACCATTCTTCTGCCCAACAGCACCGCTTTTATTATTTTTTAAAAGTTCTATTGCCTTTGCTCCAAATTTTAATGCTAAAGTTCTATCTAATGCACTAGGGCTTCCACCACGCTGAATATGCCCTATTTCTAATGCCCTTGCATCAACGCCCGCTTTTTTATTTAAAATTCGGGTTAGTTCAGTTGCTTTATATGTTTTTTCGTTGGTAATAATTAAGCAAGAATTTTTGCCCATTTCCTTGCATTTTTGCATTGCATCAACTATTTGTTTTTCTGCTATTTTTATTTCAGGAACTAAAATAATTTCTGCCCCCACACTTGCACCAACAGTAAGAGCAATATCTCCACAAAAAGCACCCATTACTTCAATCACACAAGGGCGCTCATGGCTTTGCGCAGTATCTCTAATATTATTAACCAAATTAGTTACAGTGTTCACAGCCGTGTCATATCCCAAAGAATAGTCTGTGTAATAAAGGTCGTTATCAATAGTTGCTGGAATGCAAGCAACCTTAAAACCAGCATTTTCTAGCACTAAAGCGCCATTAAAAGAGCCATTGCCTCCTATTACCACAACCCCATCAATTTTATGCTTTTTTAAATTTAAAATTGCCTTTTTTTGCCCCGCTTCTGTTAAAAACTCATCACATCTAGAAGTGTAAAGCATTGTGCCACCAAGATGAACAATATTGCCAACGCTTTTAGTTGAAAGGTTCACAAATTCGTTTTCAATTAGCCCTTTAAAGCCTCTTAAAACGCCTAAAACTTCTAAGTTTGCAGATAGTGCAAACCTAACAACACTTCTGATGCACGCATTCATTCCCGGAGCATCTCCACCGCTTGTAAACACTGCTATTCTTTTCATTTTGTTTTCTCCTTATTTTGTAACCAGTTTCACATTTTCTTTGCCTAGTGCTGTTTCTAGTTCGCTAATGAGAGCCAAACTTGGCGTAACTGTTACATTATTATTATATAGTTTTTTATTCCATTGAATTCTAACAGGAACATCACCACTGTAACTTAGCATAATATTCATAATTTCTGCTTGAATTTGTGGATTTAAAATATCATATTGCAAATATAGTATTTGAGAGATTTCTTTTGGTTTTTCTTCTGTTTGTTTTAAAACTGGCACATCTTTCTTTTCATCTTGCCAAAAGCTTATTTTTTCGGCTAAAATAGAAGGCTTTTCACCAGTTCTAATGCTTATTTTCCCTTCTATTGAAACGAGGGCATCTTCTACCAGCCTATCTTTATATCTTTCATAGATTTTAGGGAACACCATAACTTCAATGGAGCCATAATTATCTTCTAGTTTTAGTGCTGCCATTGGTTTGTTTCCAGCTTTTGTATAAAGTTTTTTAAGCTCGCTAATCATCCCGCCACAAACAACAACTGTTCCATCTTCTAGCCCGCTATCATTCATCACTTCGGTTTCTTCGCCATCTTCATTTACCGTTTCATCTTCTTCAGTGTCCACAATAAAACTAGAATTAAAGGTAAAGCTCTTCATTTTGTCGGTATAATCATCTAGTGGATGCCCAGAAATATATAATCCTAACACTTCTTTTTCTTTTTTTAGTTTAAAGTTTTTATCATATTCAACTAAATTAGGATAAACTATTGTGCTATTATCATTGGTGTTTATAGTATCAAACATACTAAATTGCCCCATAAGCTTGGCTTTTTGGTCTTTAGTTGCACACTCAACTGCTTTTTCATAAACACTAGCAAGAGCACTTCTAGTTTTTCCAAAGCAATCAAATGCTCCACTAAATATGAAGCCTTCGATAACCCTTTTGTTTATTCCAAGAGAGATTGTTCTATTTAAAAAGTCCATTAAATCTTTAAACTTTCCATTTTTTTCTCTCTCTTCAATAATCGCTTTGCAAACGCCTTCTCCAGCACCTTTCATAGCACTAAGACCAAATCTAATTCTTCCGTTATGACACTCAAAATATGCCCCACTTTCATTTACATCTGGTGGATCAATAGGAATTTTTTCTTCTTTGCAATGCGTAACATAATTTATTATTTCTGTGATGTTGGTTATTCTGTTATTTAAAACTGATGTTAAAAATTCAGGTTCATAATAACATTTAAGATAAGCTGTTTGATATGCCACATAAGCATAAGCAGCCGAGTGGGATTTATTGAAGGCATATTTAGCAAAGTTTGCCATTTCCTTCCAAATTTGCCTAGCAACCGGCTCTGGAATGCCTCGTTTTAAGCATCCTTCAATAGGTGGGCTAACTTTTCCATGATCCACAATTTCGCCACGACCATGAATAAACACCTCTTCTTCGGCTTCCATTGCCGCCACCTTCTTTTTACCCATCATTCTGCGCACATTATCTGCCTGGCCAAGTGTGTAGCCTGCCATATCTTGCACAATACGCATAACTTGCTCTTGGTAAACAATGCAACCATATGTTACATCTTCAATATGTTCTAGAATAGGATGAGCATAAGTTACATCTTCTGGGTGGTGTTTATTATGAACATATCTAGGAATAATATCCATAGGGCCTGGCCTAAACAAACTAATTCCCGCAATAATATCTTCTAGGCAAGTTGGTTGAAGTTCCTTCATAAACTTTTGAAAGCCACCACTTTCAAGCTGGAACACTGCTTTTGTGTTGCCAGAAGAAATTAGTTTAAACACATTAGGATCGTTATATTCCATAGTGTCAAAATCTATTTTTGTTCCATGCAATTTTTCAACACGCTCTATTGTTTGCGAAATATCGGTTAAGTTCCTTAGCCCCAAGAAGTCCATTTTCATATGGCCAAGGCGTTCCATATCAACACCAGTAAACTGCGTGGTTATATCATCTCCATTTCTGCTTAATGGAATCATATCGCCAAGTTTATGTGGACTAATTATTACGCCACACGCATGAATACCTGTTTGTCTTGGTGCATCTTCAAGTTTTAAAGCAATATCAACAAGCCTTTTAACTTGTGGATCTGCATACATTTTCACTAGTTCTGGCACAGCATAATCCACACCAAAATCTTTATCGCCTTCTTTTGCATGATAAAGCCCAAACACTTTCTTTATTATTTGTGGCCTTGTTACAGTGTTTGGCATAAGTTTTGTTATTTTATCGCCTTCACTATATGGCATACCTAAAACTCTGGCAACATCTTTTATGGCGTTTTTTGCTGCCATTGTTCCAAATGTAACAATTCTTGCAACATGATCTTCGCCATATTTTCTTTTAACATAAGATATAACTTCTTCACGGCGTTCATCTGCAAAGTCTATATCAAAATCGGGTGCCGAAACACGCTCGTTATGCAAAAAGCGTTCAAACAATAAGTCATATTTCATTGGGTTAACACTGGTTATACCAATAGCATATGCCACAACACTTCCCGCCCCCGAACCACGACCTGGCCCAACAGGAATACCCATTTCCCTTGCAGCATTAATATAATCTCTAACTGTTAAAAAGTAGTTAACAAAACCCTTCCCAACAATCATATTTTTTTCACGCTCAACCCTTTCTCTTAATTCTGGAGAAACAGTGCCATAGCGCTTTATTAAACCATTTTCTAAAAGTTCATTAAAATAATCCATATTATCTTTGCCATCAGGTGCATGATAATCTGGGAACATATATCTATTTTTATCTAGATCTTCAAATTCAACATTGCATTTTTCTGCTATTTCTAATGTGTTTTTAATAGCCTCTTCATCTTCGGGAAGCGCTTTAAGCATTTCTTCATAACTTTTAAGATAAAACTCATCATTAGGGAATTTCATACGGTTTGGGTCATCAATAGTTTTACCCATTTGAACACACATTAAAACATCTTGCGCTTCTGCATCTTCTCTGTAAATATAGTGAACATCATTTGTTGCCACCATTTTAATATTATGCTTTTTTGCAAAACTTCTAAGAACAGGATTTATTGTTTGTTCGTCTGCAAGACCATGATTTTGAATTTCAATATAAAAATCTTCGCCAAACACTTCTTTAAACCATAAAACTTGCTTTTCTGCCCCCTCTAAATCTCCATTTAAAATAAGCTGAGGAACAGTTCCTGCAAGGCAAGCTGTGGTGCAAATTAGCCCCTCACTATGCTCTTTTAGTGTTTTATAATCAATTCTGGCTTTTCCATAATAATAACCTTTATCAAAGCCAATTGTATTTAATTTCGATAAGTTAGTAAAACCTTCTTGGTTTTTTGCAAGAAGAATTAAATGCTCTAATTTTTGCCTACCTTGCTTCACATATAAATCATCTGCAACATAAAATTCACAGCCAAGAATTGGCTTTATTCCAACTTTGTGGCACTCATCATAAAAAGGAATTGTGCCATACATATTTCCATGGTCGGTCATTGCAACGGCTGTCATGCCCATTTCTTTGCAAGTTTTGCAAAGTTTACCAATTCTTGCAAAACCATCAAGCAAGCTATATTCTGTGTGAACATGAAGATGCACAAATTCGTTACTCATTTTCTTCTCCTAATGTTTTTGATAATTTTATCAGTTTGTTTAGTCTGTCGCTAAGGCCTGCGCGTGTGATTCTGCCTTCCAGTTTTTCTACTAATTCACTTAAGCTTGCTTCTGGATTATTTAGGCGCAAAACGGCAATTTCTTTTAAACTATCGCTTAAACTTTCAAGCCCCACCGTTTCACTTATTATGTTTATTGCCCTCACTTGCTTCGCACTTGCATTCATCACTTTATCTAAATTTGCGCTTAGGCAATTGCTCTGCCTGTTTATATTATTCCTAACCTGCCTTGTTATTTTACTATTTTCTAAATTAAGCATATTTTTTGTTGCACCCAAAAGAGTTAAAGCCATAGAAATAGAATCACTTTCTTTAATATACACAATCACTGATTCTCCACGCTCAACACGCCTTGTGATAATATTAAATTCTGCAAGAAGTTCACTAATAGTTTCTGCCTTTTCTAAACTACTTGCCACCCACTCCATATGGTAGCCCTTTGTTTGCCCATTGTCTTCTGGAACGCTTATTGTGCCTGCCCCACAAAATGCACCTGCAAGATATGCCTTTTTACAATCTTCATCATAACAAATATTTTTGCTAATAGAAGTTGCAACTTCAATTTCGCCATCTTTGTTTTTTCTAATTATTTCAAGTTCGCTTAAAACCCTATATCCTTCATCGGCGCTTATAATTAGTTCACTTTTAGTTTTAAGGTGCTTTTTAGACTCATTAATTTTTATATCGTTTTCATTAATTTGAAAGCAGATAATTAATTGCTCTTTAACCTTTTGCAAAAACTTTATGCTTTCGCTAGTTATAATAAAAGAAATTTTATGCCTAGAAACAACCAAGCTTCCAGCTGAAAAAATTTCGCCACAGAGCATGCAAAAAACAGCGTCTGTGTTGCGCCTAACATTTAAAATTTCTTCTTTTGCTAGCATTGAAAATGACATATTTATTTATTTTTTTCTTCCTTTCTAAATTTTTTAGGCAAATAAGTGCCATCTAAATTCACAACTCTATCTTCCAGCCCATATTTTCTTGCCATTGCTAATGCATGGTCAACACATGCAATTCGGCTTTTCTTATGAGCATCACTGCTTATTATAAACTTAACATCTGTTTTAAGCATTTCCAAAATATCTTCATCTGTAAATCTGAAATGGCGAGTGTTTAATTCTATTAAAGTATCCGTTTTTGCGCAAGCCTCAGCAAGCCTTTTGCAATCAACTTTTATATATTCACAAGGGTGTGTGATGATATCCACATCATATTTATACACCATATTCACATACGCCTTTGTGTATCTCTCTTTTTGCTTTTTATCATTTAAAAGAGGCTTTCTTAAGCTGTTAAGAGTTCCTCGATGATATCCAACTAACAATATATCTAATTTATCTATTTCTTCTTTTTTAAGGTCTATACTGCCATCTGCCGACATTAAATTTGCTTCAATACCTAAATAAACCTTTTTAAGCGAAGAATCAGCATCATTTTCGGCAAGTTTTTTATTTATCTCGTCTATTTCCTTTCGTGCTTTATCAATATTCTTTCGTTTTATTCCAAACAAAACATGCTTTGGGCCATGATCAGTTATTGCTAAATTTGTTAGGCCTTTTGTCTTTGCACTATCCACCATTTCTGCTATTGTGTTTTTCCCGTGGTGGCAAGACGAATATGTGCTATGTGTGTGATAATCTCCATAAATCATTTGTTGTTTTCTCCTATTATTACAACTTCTGTTTCAAGTTCTATTTTATATTTATTATAAACTTCATTTTTAATAAAGTTTATAAGGTTAAAAACATCTTCTCCGGTGGCATTTTTATTATTCACAATAAAGTTTGCGTGCTTGTTGCTCACCTCTGCTCCGCCAATTGAATAACCTTTTAAATTAAGGCTGTCTATTAAAAAACCTGCTGGGCATTCAGTTGGATTTTTAAAGATGCTTCCGCACGAATATCCACTTGGCTGTGCGCTTCTACGCTTTGATAAAAATGTTTGCAAAATAATATTACTTTCTTGCTTGCTTTTTGGGTTTAATTTAAAAACCACTCCTAACACCAGATAGTTATTTGTTTTAAAAATTGAGCTTCTATATAAAAATTTACAATCTTCACTTTTAAGCCAAACAACTTTTCCATCTTTTAAAACCTTAACTTTTTCAATAAAGCCACCAACACAAAGCCCAAATGCACCAGCATTCATGGCAACTATTCCGCCAACGCTTGCAGGAATGCCAGCTAAAAACTCCAAGCCAGATAAGCTATGCTCTTGCATTTGTTTTAAAAGTTGCCCAACCAATATGCTACTTGTTGCATAAAGCCTTTGCTTTGAAACTTTTATTTTTGGCAAAAGTTTTAATAAACAAATAACAACGCCATTAAAAGTTTTGTTTTTAAAAAGCAAATTGCTTCCTGCGCCTAAAATAACATAGGGGCCATTTTCAGTTTTAATAGTATTAAGAAGCCTATTGAGTTCTAAAACAGTTTTAGGAAAAATAATTGCAGAGCAAATGCACGAAACTTTCATTGTTGTGTAGTTTTTAATATCTGCTTGTTCTAAAATTTCTAATCTTCTAAAAC
>JAFSXW010000042.1 GCA_017443885.1 Clostridia bacterium
TATAATAATACATTATTAATATATAACAAACAAAAAAATGTGTCAAACAAAATTTGAAATATGCCCTTTTACATGTGGTTTTAAACAAAAAAAATCCTCAAAAATTTTGAGGATTTTTAAAGCATTGTTTAATTAATAATTATTCTGCATCGCTAGAATCAGAACCAGCCTGACCCATTAAGCTTAAAATTTCTTTTTCATCAGCATCAAGACGGGCTTTTTCGCCTTCGAAGAATTCTTTCATTTTTTGGCTATTTTCATATTTTTCACGGTTGGTATCAAGATATGTTTGAGCATCTTTAATACTCGTTTTAAGTTCATTAATATGAGTAACTAATTCTTCTTGTTTTTGTTTTTTATCATTATCTATATTTTTAATATCTGTAACGCTATATAAAACAAGGTTTAATTTTGTTAAATCTTCTGCTTTTTTATCAAGAAGTTTTTGATTTCTTGCCATTCTGCGTTCTGTTCTTTCATATTTGTTAATTTCGCGAGTAGCCTTTGTTAAATCATTATCAACTTTTGCTTGGCTAGCTCTAACGCTTTCAAGACGAGTTGTTAAATCCACAACTTCTTGATTAACTTCAACTGCTTCTTCTTGAACTGCTGGAGTTTGAGCGTTATTGATAACTTCGGTTGTATGTTCTCTTATAACAATAACCTTAGAATTTGAAGAATCATCTGAAGTTTCTTCTGTCACTTCACTTACTTCTTCTTGGCTAGGTTCTTCTTGGGCTTCTTCAACTGGAGTTTCAACAGTTTGTTCAGTTTTCTCTTCTTCAACTGGAACTTCAACAGTTTCTTCTGCTTTTTCTTCTTCAACTGGAGCTTCAATAGCTTCTTCTGCTGAGGTTTCGTTCACAGTTTCTTCAACTGGTTGAGTTTCTGCTTGAACTTCCTCAGTTGGCACTTCTTCATTAGAAACTTCTTGAACTTCTTCACTAGAAACTTCTTCTACGGTGCCTTCTTGAACTTCTTCGCTAGATTGTGCAGTTTCTTCTTGAGCGCTTGCTTCAAGTTTAGCAAGCATAGCATCTAAATCAAATTCGTTTGCTTCAGTTTTCTCAACTTCTTCTTCAACTTCATTTTCTGATGCCATACTAGCATTATCGTTATCGGCCTCTTCTTTAACTTCTTTATTTTCTTGGCTCTTAGCAAGTTCAACAAAGAAAGCAATAGAAAAGCAAACAACAGCAACAATGCCTATTATTATTAAAACTAATGCTAATGTTTTCATAAAAATTCTCCTTATAATTCACTCTATAATTCGTTACTTTTATTTTAATACAAAATGCTATTTTTTGCAATAGGTTTTTATATTTTTTTTTATATTTTTAATTTTTTAGCAGTTTTAAACACTATTTTGCTATAAAAATGCAACTTTTAAACAATTTTTCTTTTAAAAAACATATAATTATAATAATTTTTTACAATTTTAAAAAATCTTACTTACTGTTTTCATTAATAGGATCACTATAGAATTTATTTTCTTGCCCTATTTTCATCTCAAATTCAACAGCCTGTTTTAAAGTGATATCTTTATCGTAGTTTACAACTTTTATAGGATTAACATCTTTTATCACCCTTCTTAAAAAAGCCCAATCTTTATCACTTAAATATGCTCTTGCATCATCTTTTCCTGAATAACTAGTAAATGCATAATAAGTTTCTTTATCAACATTATAAACAGCAATATAATGTTCTTTTTCAGAGCTTAAAAATCTTTTTTTCTCAAACTCATCAAACTTAACGCCAATATAATACTTATCATCAATAGTGTTTGCAACAATTCCAGTTATTTCATTAGCTGATTTATCACAATCCATACTAAGTTCGTATTTGATTTTTTGCTTTGCGTCTTTAGATGTGCAAGATGTAAGTGCAACTGGACCAGCAAGTGTTAGCACAGTTAAAAGCGTTGCAACAACTTTTTTAGTTCTGTCAATTGGAACTCTTTTTAATCTTATTAATTTATTTTCTTCCATTTTATCCCCTCCTGTTTTATAAACACTAAATTAAGTTAAAAGCACTATAAGTTATCAAAAACTTGTTTTAAATTAATAGAATAAACATTTAAGTTGTGTATATTTTACCATATTATTTTACACAATTCAATACCTTTTAAAAAAATAAACAAAACAAAAAAACACCACAATTTATTGTGATGCTAATTTTGGTGGAGGCGGCGGGAGTTGAACCCGCGTCTAATATGCTCATTCATACTCTTTCTTCGTGCCACAGCCAAATTTAATACCCACATTAGCCAATTTGGCAAATTCTAATATGGGGTTGCTAGGTTATCTTAATTTAGCAAATCTAGCACTTTGCTAAACGCATCTTGCTTCTCGCGGTTATTTTGCCCCGCAAGAAAAGGCAAATAACCGGGCACCTGAAACTAGGCAGCCATTGCTAAATTTGTGTTAGCGTTTAATTTTAATTTCCGTTTGTAAGGCAGACGAGCCTGCCAGCACGCTTAAATATGCCTAAATCATACTATCAAATCCAAAACGCCCCCGTTTTATTTTATATTCTTCAGTTCCCTTTCGGTTTCTCTTTTAATATCTTGCTCTTTAATGGTGTTCTTTTTATCAAAATTTTGCTTACCACGCACAAGGGCAAGTGTAACTTTAACTAAACTCCCTTCAAAAAAAACATTTAAAGGAACTAACGAATATCCTTTTATTTTAACCTTGCGATCTAGTTTATCTATCTCACTTCTATTAAGTAGCAATTTTCTTGTGCGCATAGGATCTGGTGCAAGATTAGTTGTTTTTTCGTAAGTGGAAATATTGGTGCCAACCAAAAAAACTTCGCCACCTTTAATTATTCCGAAACTATCTTTGAGGTTTATTTTGCCTGCACGAATACTTTTAACTTCACTTCCAACTAAAACAATACCTGCCGTATATTTTTCTTCAATAAAGTAATCGTGCAATGCCTTTCTGTTTTCAGCAATAATTTTCATATTTCTCCTTAGCGCACAAATTTTACCACAAATTAAGTGCTTTTGCAATAGTATTCTTGCGTTTTATTGCTTTATTTTGATAAAATCACATTGGTTTTCCTATTTTTTATTAGTTTTTATCATTTAAAAAGCATATTTTTGCTATTTTTTATTGATTTTTCTTTGTTTTTTAGTGTTTTCTTCTTCAAAAATTGCAAAATCAATATGCCTTGTGATTATATCCACTTTAACCAGTTTAACTTTAAGTTTATCACCAATTTTAAATGAATATCTTTTCCCTGCGAGGCAAAATCTCTTTTCATCATAAATATAAGAATCTTGAGGCAAATATTCCCTATAAATCAATCCTTCAACAGTGTTATCAAGTGCAACAAAAACACCACCTTCGCTAACACCGCTAACTTTTGCATCAAAAACCTGACCAATTTTATCTTCCATAAACTCTGCCATTTTTTGACTATCAACTGTGCGTTCTGCCTCATCTGCATTTCTTTCAGTTAAACTAGATTGCTCACTTGCTTCTTTCACTTTTTCCCAAAGCACTTTAATTTTTTGTTCAGTTAAAGCGCCAGCTAAATCATAAGATATTATTCTGTGAATCATTAAATCTGGATACCTTCTAATTGGCGAAGTAAAATGGCAATAATCTTTAAGTGCAAGGCCAAAATGCCCCAAACACTTTTCATAATAAAGGGCTTTTTGCATACTTCTTAGCATTATTTTTGAAAGTGCATCATAATAAGGTTCGTTCTCAGTTTGCCTTAAAAGAGTTTGAAAATCTTTTGGAACAACTTTCTCGCTGTCGCCCTCAAATTTAAGGCCAAGACTGCTAACAAAATCACAAAAACTAGAAAGTTTTTCTGGGCTAGGACTTTCATGAACACGATAAACAAACGGAAGCATTTTTTTTCTATAATGCTTTGCAACAACTTCATTAGTTATCACCATAAATTGCTCTATTAGTTTATCACTGTCTTCCCTTGGCTTTCTATAAATATCAATAGTTTGCCCTTTTTCGTTCACATCAATCTGCGTTTCAGGAATATCAAAATCAATATTTCCAGCTTTATTTCTTCTATTTTCCAAAATTTTGGCTAAAATTTTCATATTTTCAAGCATTGGAACAACAATTTTGCAGTTTTTTCGTTCTTCTTTATCTCCTGCAAAAATTTTTGTTACCTGTCTATAAGTCATTCTAAAACAACTTTTAATTATGCCTTTTGTAATTTTATAATCTAAAACTTTACCCGTGCTATCAATCACCATCACAACACTTAAAGTAAGCCTTTCTTCATCTGGCCTTAAAGAACAAATGTTGTTGCACAAAACTTCTGGAAGCATAGGAATAACCATATCAGGAAAATAAACACTTGTTCCACGCCTAAATGCTTCTTTGTCTATCTCACTATCTTCTTTCACATAATTTGAAACATCAGCAATATGCACACTTAATTCAAACTTATCTTCACCTAATTTTTTAAGAGAAATAGCATCATCAAAATCCTTGGCATCTTCTCCATCAATCGTTATCACTAAATCATTTCTAAAATCTTGCCTATTTTTTAAATCTTTCGATGTGATTTTTGTGCTAACTTTTTTTGCCTCTTCTATCACACTTTCTGGAAACTTTTCCGTTAAATTAAATGAGCGAGCTATAGATAAAGTTTCAATTTTCGCATCGCCATTATCGCCTAAAATTTCAATAATTTCACCTTTTGCCATGCTAATTTTTGAAGGATAGCTTGTAATTTTAACCACAACCTTTTGATTAGGCTTTGCCCCCAAAGTTTTTCCTGGTTCAATGAAAATGCTATCAGCAAATTTTGTATCGTCTGGAACAACGATAAATCCGCCACCACTAGAGGCATAAATACCAACAACCTTAGTGATTGTGTGCTCTAAAATTTTTATAATTTCACCACTTCTAGATTGATCTTTTGTTTTAAAACTTTGATGTTTTTGTTTCTTTTTTGGAAAGATTCTAACTAGCACTAAATCACCATGAACAGCACCACTCGTGTCCTTCTCTAAAACAAAAACATCATCTGTTTCATCATTTTCTGGGCGAACAAACACAAACCCACGCCCACTAGACATCACTCGTCCCCGAAGCGTGCTTGCGTTTTGCGCTAAACTATATTTAGAGCGGGCAGATAAAACTAGTTTATCTTTTTTAACAAGCTCTTTTATAGCACTTGCCACTGCCATTTTGTCAAAACCAACTTGTGCCCCACAGAGTTTTAAAATTTGGTCGCTGGTTAAAAACTTTTGATTAGATTCTTCTATTTTTTTATAAACATAATCTACAAAATTCATCATATCCTCCTAAAAGCTAAATATGCCACTCCTTTTCCATTTCTTGTTTAACACCTTTTGCTCTAATAAACATTAAAAGAATAAAATTGCCACATGCAACACATAAAAACACTAAACTTGGCCACAAAATTAAATTGGAAAACAATGTAACCTTAATTGCAAAGTATATAATTGAAAGCACTGCAACATATATGCTCTGTTTTGCAAGAACCATATTAAACTTATACTTTGTGCAAGATAAAATAAATGCCACAATACTAACAAATGTGTAAACTAATGGCGCAGCTAATGCATACCCCCAGCCAAAAGATTTATTAAAACAAATTGATGTGTATGCATCTATAAAAATTAAAAGTGCCATTATATAAAAACATGAAAACTGCATTCTAATTATAAAATCTCTATTTCGTCTAAATGGATGAATTATCCCCATATAAACGCAAAAAAGAGAAACCACCGGATAAAAGAACCAATAAGGAGATGTTGTAAATATTAAATTAACAATAATGCAAATAAGACCTGCAATTAGCATTAAATTTCTTACAGTTTTTAAAAGTTTTTCCTTGCTCGCAATTGCACCATCATAAACCGGAAAACTAAATTTAGTTTCATGCACCTCGTCATTTTCTTCTAAAAGATATTTCCCACATAACGGACAATTTGCTAAATCTTCACTAACAGAAAGCTTGCAATTTTTACAAAACCTATCCGCCATATTCATCTCTCCTATTGCTTTCTATTTTTACAGCCACTCCCAAACCGCTAAGTTGCCTAAAAAAATCTCTTTCAGTTGTGCTTTCATAAAGTTTTGAAGAAATTGTTAAGCAAAGAGTATCTCCTAAAGACACCACCCCCACGCTAATAGAGTTGTGTTTGCTTCTTCCAAGGTTTAATTCTAGCCTTTCTGCATAATTATAAAACACCTCTGGCACATCAATTTTCCCAAGGTTAGAAAATGCAAAAGTTTGCAATTTTTCGCCTAAAAGATTAAAAGATAGGCTTAAAAATGGCTTTTTTATAAAAAGTGGCAATAATTTAATAAACACATTTTTTTGCAAATTAACATTAGAGTTAATGTTTTTTTGCAAAAAACTTTTATCAATTTGTTTTAATTCAGAACTCACTTTTGTTATTGTTTCTTCTAGCGACAAATCTTCATCATTAAGTTCAATATTTTTATAACTAGAAAAATTTCGAAGAGTTTTACTTTCAAAAAAATACCTTAAATCAATCGGCACGCTAATTTTAACAGGCTTTTTGCTGTTTTTTCTTTTTTGAACTATCACATATCCAAGAACGCCTGCTAAAAAGCTAGAAAGGGTTGCATTATATTTTTTAGCAACTTCTTTTAAATTTTGCACACTCATAACGCCAATTGTTGTGTTTAATGTCCCCTCTTCTAAAACCTGCCCTTTAATATTATAGGCAGGGCTCTCTTTGTGGCTTATGCCTTTTTCTGCACTTGCATATTCAGCAAACGAATCTTCAGTTTCTTCGTTGCTTGGTTTATCTTTAGTGTTTAAATAAAATGTTGAAGTTTCTGCATCTATTTTAACCCCACATTTTTCTAAATATGCCATTATTAAACTAACAAGAAAAACCATTGCCCCATGCCCATCAGTAACCGCATGAAACACTTCAACACTCACTCTAAATTTTGAATATAACACCCTAATTAGTGGTTTAGATGTGTCCCCTAAATCCATAAAAAAACATGGAAAAGTTTTTTCTTCTTCAACAAAAACTCTTCTAGAATTTGTTTCAAAATAATTCCAAAAAAAGCCTTTTTTTAAGCAAACATTAAAAGAAGGAAATCTTTTTAAAGAGTCATCTAGTGCTAATTGAAGTTTGTCTTTTTGAACTTCATTCTTTAAAACGCAACTTACTCTAAACACAAAAGACCACTTTTCACTAGAAGACCCAGGATAAATAATTGCAGCATTATCTAATTTAAACCAATTTTTTGCGCCATTTTTCACTATTTTTTTATTGTTTTTGCGTTTTTTTTGCTTTAAATTTATTTTTTCTTTTTTATTCTCGGCAACTATCTTGGCTTCATTATTTTTAATTTTAAACATTAATTGTTGTTCTTTCTTTGCCATATAAAGTTTAAAAATTCTCTCCAAAATAAGTGTATCAAAATTAAATTAAAAAGTCTATTTATTTTAAGCCTTATTGCTTTAATAAAGCTTTAATAAAATATTAATAATTTTTTATATAAGTCTTTTCTTTTTATAAAAAATGTGGTATACTTTTTAAGTTATTATTTGGAGAAAAATTTATGGAAAATAAGGATATAAGAAATATTGCAATTATTGCCCATGTAGACCATGGCAAAACAAGCCTTGTTAACGAACTATTAAAGCAAGGTGGCGTGTTTAGAGAAAATCAGGAAGTGGCAGATCGTGTTATGGATTCAAATGCCCTTGAAAGAGAGCGTGGAATAACAATTCTTTCTAAAAATGCTTCATTTATGTATAACGGAATTAAAGTAAATGTGGTAGACACCCCGGGCCATGCCGATTTTGGTGGCGAGGTTGAACGTGTGTTAAAAATGGTAGATGGTGTTTTGCTTGTTGTTGATGCCTATGAAGGCACAATGCCACAAACTCGTTTTGTTTTATCAAAAGCACTCGAATTAAACCATAAAGTTATAGTAGTTATTAATAAAATTGATAGAAAAGATGCCCGCATTAGTGAAGTTGTGGATGAAGTGCTAGAACTTTTAATGGAACTAGATGCCACACCAGAGCAACTAGATAGTCCATTTGTTTATGCTTCTGCAAGAATGGGAGTTGCCAGCCTAGACCCAAACACTATGGGAACGGATATGAAACCTCTTATGGACACTATCATAAATCATATCCCTGCCCCAGAAGGCGACCAAAATAAACCATTTCAAATGCTTGTTTCTTCATGCGAGCAAAATGATTATTTAGGAAAACTTGCAGTTGGAAAAGTTGAAAATGGAAGCGTTAAAGTAAACGATAGTGTTTCAATTGTAAACTACCACGATAAAAATAGGTTAAAACAATTTAAAATTAGTAATATTTTTGTTTATGAAGGCTTAAAACGAGTTCCAACCGCTGTTGCAAATGTTGGAGATATTGTGTGCCTTTCAGGAAGCGAGGAAGTAACCATTGGAGATACCGTTTGCGATAAAAACAATTTGGAAGCTATTCCATTTGTTAAAATTAGCGAGCCAAGTGTTGAAATGGAATTTAGCGTTAATAATAGCCCATTTGCTGGAAAAGAAGGCAAATTTTCAACCAGTAGGCATCTTCGTGAGCGTCTTTTAAAAGAAGCCGTTAAAGATTTAAGCCTTAAAGTTATTGAAACGCCAAACACCGATACTTTTAAAGTTTTGGGTCGTGGCGAAATGCACATTTCAATACTTGTTGAAAATATGCGCAGAGACGGCTATGAGTTTCAAGTTTCAATGCCAAAAGTTTTGTTTAAAGAAATTGATGGCGTTAAATGTGAACCAATAGATAGATTAGTTATAGATGTTCCAGAAAATTGCGTTGGCACAATTATAAGTGCTATGGGCGAAAGAAAGGGCGAACTTGTTTCAATGACATCCCATGAAACACGCACAAAACTAGAATTTAATATTCCAAGCCGTGGCTTATTTGGCTATAAAAATGAATTTTTAACATCAACAAAAGGTGAAGGCGTTATGAGTTCAGTATTCCTTGCTTACGAGCCATATAAAGGCGAAATAAGAAATAGGAATTTTGGCACTCTAGTTGCCTATGAAAACGGCGAAGCAGTTGTTTATGGGCTATTTAACAGTCAAGAGCGTGGAAGACTGCTTATCACCCCAGGAACAAAGGTTTATGGCGGAATGATAGTTGGAATAAACCCAAAGCAAGAAGATATTGTTGTTAATGTTTGTAAAACAAAACACCTAACAAATATTCGTTCTTCTGCAAGTGATGAAGCATTAAGGCTAGAGCCGGTTAAACCACTCACCCTAGAAGAGAGCCTAGAATTTTTAAGCGAAGACGAACTTTTGGAAGTTACCCCACTTTCATTAAGGCTTCGCAAAAAGATATTAGACCACACCCTTCGTGGCAGAGCCGATTTCAAACGCAAAAACGGACAATAAAAAAAGCATCCACTTAAAAGTGGATGCTTTTTTACAACATGTAATATGCATTTTTAACATCTTTCCATAAATCCTTTAATTTTGTGCCTTTTATTGTGGCATTTTCTATAAAATCTCTTTTTGTTTTAAAAGTTTGATATTCATTTTTAGAAGCAAGCATAATATCTTCATTTTCAAAACTAACCTCAAATAGTTCACCATTATATTTAAATTCCATCTCGCCATACATAAATAATGCCTCTGCAAAATCTTCTATAGATGGCAACAATGGTTTATGCGCCTTATATAGTGCTTTTGCTTTGTTTAAAGACATCATATTGGGATACTGAACTGTATCTGGATGCAAAAATTGTGTTTTGTCTTGCTCCCAACCACAATTTTCGCATAAACCATTGCCATAATCATCTACTGCCACAGGTTTATTGCAAACCTCGCA
>JAFSXW010000043.1 GCA_017443885.1 Clostridia bacterium
TATATTCCCCACTTGGTTTATATTTAAAACTTGTGCCAGTGAAAAGTGCTTGCACGCCTTCTAAGGCCTTATAAATTTTTTGCTGACGCTTAGAATCTAATTCGCTGAAAACATCATCAAATATCATTATTGGATATTCGCCTAATTCTTCTTTTAAAATATCCATTTCGGCAAGTTTAAGTGCTAGCACAATACTTCTTGTTTGCCCTTGGCTAGCATATGCTCGTGCATCAATGCCGTTTAGTTCAATTTTAACATCATCACGATGTGGGCCAAATGTGGTGTATCCAAGTTCCATATCTCTAGATAAATTTTCATCTAGCCCTTTTAACATTTCTTTTTTAAGCTCTTCTTTTGTGCTTGATTTAGCCCCAACATAAGTGAGTTTTAATTCTTCCTTTTCATCACTTATTATTTTAATATATTTGTTTGCCACAGGGCTAAGTTTTTCTAAAAAAGATTTTCTTGTTTTTATAATTAAACTTGCTGTGCTTGCAAGGCTTTCATCCCAAATGCCAATAGTATCTATAATTTTGGCATGATCTTTTTCTGTTTTTAGCAATTTGTTTCTTTGCATCAAAACTTTATCATATCTAGATAGTAAGTTATAATACGCCTCACTAAGCATCATTATTTCATCGTCAACATAATCACGCCTATTTTCTGGCGAGCCCGCCACAATCTTTAAATCTTGTGGGCAAAAATATATGGCAATCAAATTACCAAACACCTCGCTCACCCTAGAAACAGAATTATAGTTTATTTTATAATCATTTTCACTTGTGCTAGAAAGCAGAAAATCGAATTGCACCTCCCCAACAATTTTAATTAGCGACAATTTAATTTCTGCACTTTTTTCGCCCATTTTTATAAGTTCTTTTTCTTGATGCGTTCGCTCACTTTTTGCCCTAGACAAAAACACCAATGCTTCACTAAGATTGGTTTTCCCCTGCCCATTAAGCCCAGTAATTAAATTAATTCCGCTAGAAAAATTAACTTCTGCTTCGCTATAATTTCTAAAATTTTTAAGTTTTAAATGTTTAGCAAACATAAAAACAGGCACCCTTTTAATAATTTTATATATTATAACAAAATTTTAAAATTTATGCAAAATAATTTAATGTTAAAAACTTGTGTTTTTGAGCTAATTGATTTATAATGTTATTAACAATTTGTAAGGGAGGCTTTGTATGGACGCTGAAAATAATTTTTATTCTACTAACAATTTAAACAAAGATATCAACACATTGTGGGAAGAAGCAAAGCTAACCGTTAGCAAAGATATTTCTGCTATTTCTTTTGATGTGTGGATTAAAACCCTAGAGCCCGTTAAAAAAGATGGCGACACTTTTGTTTTGGCAGCAAGTTCAATTTCTGGAAAAAGTGCCATTGTTAAAAATGAAGTGTTTTATAATTCCATTTTAGGCGCATTAGCAGAATTAGATCCTTCTATTTCTAAAATTGAACTTATTGTGTCTTCTAAAGAGCCAAAAGAAAAACATAACAGTGGCTCTATTAGCATAATTGAAAGGGCTTCTAGCGAAAAGAAGGAGCAACCAATCACAAAATCTGCCACCTTTAATCCTAAATACACATTTGATAATTATGTTATTGGTGGAAACAACCAATTTGTTGCAGCCGCCGCAAAAGCCGTTGCTCAAAACCCAGGCATAAGTTATAACCCACTATTTATTTACGGTGGAGTTGGGCTAGGAAAAACCCACCTTCTTCACGCAATAGGCAACTATATTGAAGAACATCATCCAGAATTAAATGTTGTGTATGTTACAATAGAAAAATTCACTAACGACCTTATTGAAAGCATTCAAAAAGGCAATAACTCTGCAAAAAGTGATTTTAGAACAAAATATAGAACTGCTGATGTTTTAATTGTTGATGATATTCAATTTATTATAAATAAAAATAGTGTTCAGGAAGAATTCTTCCACACTTTTAATGAATTAAACCAAAACGGCAAGCAGATTGTTATTTCCAGCGATAAACCACCAAAGGAAATAAACCCACTAGAAGAAAGATTAAGATCTAGATTTGAATGGGGCCTTCTTGCAGATATCGGCGTGCCAGATATAGAAACAAGAATTGCAATTTTAAATAAAAAAGCCACTCTTGAAAGGTATAATGTTGATAGCGATGTTATAACATATATTGCAGAAGCCGTGAAAACAAATATAAGAGAAATGGAAGGAATGCTAGCAAGAGCAGTGTTCTATGCTGGGCTTCTGGGGCAAACAAGAGTTACAATGGATATTGCCCGTGAAGCACTTAAAAACTACCTAATTCAAGCTGAAGAAACAATAGATGCTGGAAACATTATAGATGTTGTTTGTAAATACTATAATCTTAAAAAAGAAGAATTAACGGCAAGAAAGCGAACAAAAGAAATAGCAGAAGCAAGGCAAATAGCAATGTTTTTAATAACAGAATTTATTAATATGCCACTTGCTAGCGTTGGAAGCATTTTTGGTAAAGATCATGCAACAGTTATTTACGCAAAAAATAAGGTTGCGGAAGATATGAAGAAAAATCAAAAACTTGCTGTGCAAATAAACGATATGAAACAAATGATAAAATGTAAGTAGGAGGAAAAAATATGAAACTTATATGCGAAGGACTAGATTTAAGTGATGCAGTGCTAAAAGTTAGCAAAGCATCTGCTAGCAAAACAACAAATCCAATACTTGAAGGAATTAAATTAAAGGCGGCAGACGATAGCCTAACCCTAACTGCAACCGACACTGAAATAACCATTGAAAAAACCATTCCAGCCGATGTTAAAATTGAAGGTGAATGTGTTGTTCCGGGAAAACTATTTGCCGAATTTGTTAAAAAACTAGATGGCGAACAAATTGAACTAACACTAAATCAATCTCGTCAACTAAAAATTAAATACACAGATAGCGAAGGATATCTTCAATGCTTCTCAACTGAAGAGTTCCCCACCCTTAAAAACTTAGAAAACCCAGAAAAAATTGAAATTGGTGAAAAAGATTTCAGAGATTTAATTAATAAAACAATTTTCAGCGTTGCTGTTGACGATGCAAGACCAATTTTAAAAGGTGTTTCTTTTGAAATTGCAAATGGGCAAATCACCAGCGTTGCGCTTGATGGTTTTAGGCTTGCATTAGTTCATAAACCAATAAAATCAACCACAGCAAACTTCAGCTTTATTGTTCCTGCTAGGTGCCTTAATGAAATCTCTAAATTTTTGGGAGATAGTGATGAAACCATTGAACTTTTCGTTCAAAAGAATTATTTAATGGCAACGCTAGACCAAACAAAAGTTGTAACAAGGCTTCTTGATGGCGATTTTATAAACTATAAGCAAGTTATCCCAAGCCAAACCACAAGCACAATCACAGTTAGCAAAAAGCAACTTGAATCAGGGCTAGATAGAGCAAGCCTTCTTGCTAAAATGGATAAAAACAACCTTGTTAAATTTGAAGTTAAAGATAAACTTCTCACCCTTTCAAGCCAAAGCGATATAGGTAATGTAACCGAGAATATCACTGCCAGCCTTGATGGAAAAGATTTATCTATTGCATTTAATGCCCGTTACGTTAGCGAGTGCTTAAGAAATATTGAAGATGAATTTATTAAAATAAATTTCACTTCACCAATTGCACCTTGCACTATTTCTAGCACCGATAATAACGACTATTTATATTTAATTCTTCCTGTAAGAATTGTTGTTTAGGAGAACTAAAATGAATAAAAAGGATAAAAAACAAGAAAAAAACACAAGTCTTTTAATTAAAAACATATTTTTAATCTGTGCACTTTCACTTTCTGCACTTTACTTTGTGTTTTTAATGCTGGGGCTTTTTAATGTTATAAACATCTCTGGTGTTTTAGGGAAAAATTTTAACTATCTTTTAGCATTTGCTGCAATAGTTGCTTGCCTTGGGCTCTACACAATTAGTTTGTTTATTGAAAACCATAACGCATTAGAAGTTCCAACATGGCTTGCTTGTTCGTTTTATGTTTGCTTCTTTGTGTTCACAAACATCTATTATTTATTTGGACTATACGACATTTTAATTACAAACTTAATTTTCTATATTGCTCTTGGCGTGCTAATTGGTGTGCTTAGCCTTTCAATTTATTATAACTGCCTTAAAAATGATGATGGTTATCTTCAAAACAAACTCGGCTTCACATCGTTTATGCTCTTTTCTATAAGCACAACAATTTCTGTTTGTTTTAGCCTAGTTGTTATGTTTATAAAATTTATTGTAAACACAAATGTAAACCTAACTATTCACACACTTTCAAGCTTTGGAATATTGCTTCTTGCATCTGCTCTGCTTTCTATTATCTTTAATATTTCAATTAAAACAGATAAAAAGTTTGCAAATGCTTGCTTAATTAAAACCAAAGCGAAAAACGATTAATAACTAAAATCTGCTAAAATAAGCCCAAAACCTTATTTGGCAGATTTTTTTTACGCCCAATTTTATTGACAAATTTAAATATATAATATATAATAAACTCACTGCAAATAATGGCAGAATTTTTAAATCTGGAGAATTATTATGAAAAGAACTTATCAACCTAAAAAAGCACACAGAACTAAAGTTCATGGTTTTAGAGCAAGAATGAAAACCAAAGGTGGCAGAAACGTTCTAGCAAGAAGAAGAAATAAAGGTAGAGCTAGGCTAGCTGCGTAATGCTAAAAAAAGAATATAGACTAAAGAAAAAATATCAATTTAATTACACCTTTAAAAATGGGCAATCCGCTGGCTCGAAGCACTTAGTGATAGTTTTCACACCAAGCAATAATAAAAATATTAAAATAGGCTTAGCCGTAACTAAAAAAGTTGGAAAAGCCTTTATGCGAAATAAAATTAAGCGCCAAATAAGAAGTGCTATTGCCCCAATGCTTTCTAACTTAAAGCCTAAATATAATTTAATAATTGTGGCAAGGCCAAATATTGTAAATACTCCATATAAAGAGATTGAAAGCGAAATAAATTATTTAATTAAAAAGGCAAATCTTTCAAATGAAAAAAGTAATTAAATTTATAATTAAAATTCCAAGCTATATTGCTTCGGGGTTTGTTTTGCTATATAAATATGCAATAAGCCCCCTTCTTCCCCACACCTGCAAATTCACACCAAGTTGCTCTTTTTATGGGTTTCTTGCAATAAAACGCTTTGGCTTTTTTAAGGGCACGTTTATGGCAATTAAAAGAGTTTTTAGGTGTAATCCCTTTTCAGTTGGTGGAGAAGATTATGTTCCATATAACCTTAAAGGAGATTTTAAATGCTTAATTTAATAGCATCAAACCTTAAAGAGCCGGGTGGCCTTTGGGTTAAATTAATAAACGGAATTCAGTCAAGCATCGGCAACTTCGGGTGGACGATTATTTTGTTCACTTTAATTATTAAGTTGGTTTTAAGCGTGCTTGACTTTTTTATTAAATGGAGCACCAGACGCTCAACGCTAATTCAACAACGCTGTGCCCCACAAATAGAAAAAGTTAAACGCAAATTTCCTAATAATCAGCAAATGGTTCAAACTCAAACCATGGCCATTTATAAAAAGGAAGGCTATAATGTTTTTTCTAGTTGTATAATTATGCTAGTAAACCTTGTGGTTACAATTTTGGTGTTCTTCTCTATCTTCACATCTCTAAAAGAAGTTTCTGCATATCAGGCAATAAAACAATATGAAGAATTAAACACAACTATCACATCTAGCAGTGTTTACACTTCTTATTACGAATCAAACCTAAATGCAAAACTTTCTGAATTAGAATTTTATGAGGGTGAAGGAAAAGAATACTCACAAGACGAGCTAACTCAAATAAATGCTAAAAAAGCAGAATTGGCTTCCGCATCACTAGACACTGCAATTGCAGACGAAAGCGTAAGGCAGACAGTGCTATCTAAATGGAACGAAAATAAAGATAGTTGGCTTTGGATAACAAACATTTGGGTTACTGATGGAAAGGCAGATCCACTTCCAACATATAAATCTCTTCAAAGTTTAGCAAGTGGCGCAAGCGGAATGTTTAATAGTGGCGTTAAAGACAATTATATTCAAAAAGTTAGTAGCATTAACGAAACGGAATACAACAAAGTTACAAGCATTGTTCAAAGCACTCAAAATGGTTGGAACGGCTATTATATTTTAGCTGTGCTTGCCGCAGGGCTCACCTTCCTTTCAACTTATGTTGCAGAACTAGGCAACAAAATTAAAAGAGAAAAGAAAGAAAATAAACCTGTTAAAAACCAGTTTATTCAACCTAGAAACCCACAAACTAATAACAACCAAACACCAAACATATCTTCTTCTGGCACAATGAAATTTATGAAAATTTTATTGCCAGCTCTTATGGTTGTGTTTGTCCTAACAAGTTCATCTGCATTTGGCATTTATGTTGTTAGCCAAAGTGCAATAAGCATATTGCTTAGTTATTTAATAAACTTAATTGTGAAGGCCTTAACTAAAAAACAAGAAACCGCAACAATTGAGTTTTTGGATAAATACGAAAATAAAAAATAAAGGAGAACACACATGAAAAGTATTGAAACACAAGGAAAAACCGTAGACCAAGCAATAGAACTTGGGCTATACAAACTTGGAAAAACAAGAGATGAAGTTAAAATAACAATATTAGAAGAAGCAGGGCTATTTAATAAAGCGCGTGTTAGGCTATCTACAAGCGAAACTAGCGAAACGGAAGAGGAAGTTAAAAAACTTTGCGAAGAACTTCTTTCTAAAATGGATTTAAATGTGAAGGTGTTTGTTGAAGAAACCGAAAACGGCATTAATGTAGACCTTGGCGGAAAAGACACAGCACTTGCTATTGGAAAACACGGCGATAGCCTAGAAGCTATTTCTCACATTTTAAATAACATTTATAATAGAGATAAAAATAAAGACGAAAGCATTAGAATTTTTGTTGATTCTAATAACTATCGAGCAAAAAGAGAAGCAACTCTTGTTATTTACGCTAAAAAAATGGCAGCCCGTGCCACTCGTGAAGGCCACAATATTAAACTAGAACCAATGACGAGTTTTGAACGCAGAATTATTCATAACACCCTATCAGATAGCGATAAAGTGTTCACAGAAAGTGCTGGCATGGAACCAAACAGATATGTTGTTATAAAACTAAAAAATAAAGAAAACAGAAGAAAAGATAAATCAGAAGACCGCAAAGAAGAAACCGCAGAAATCGAAAACCCACTAACCGTTGAAACTAGAGCAGATAATGATTAATATTTCTTAATAATAAGGCATAAAAAAACACTAGTAATTACTAGTGTTTTTTTTAATAATTTCCTTCTAGTTCCCTATCTTTAAAAACAGGGTCTTTAAAAAAGTCATTAATCGTTATATCAAGGCGCTTGGCATATATCTAAAATAGTTCTTGTGCATGGGTTTTTGCTCCTTCCATAAAAAATACACCTAATAGTTGCAGATGGTAACCCCCCCATATTTGCTATCTTATTAGGAGCAATGTTGTGCTCTTTGCAAAAATCATATATTCTTTTTGCTATTGCTTCTTCTAACTTCATTAGGTTTATCCTTTTAATCAATGTCTAATTCTTCACTTTCAAATAATGGGTCATTAAAAAACTCTGCCGTTGTCATTTCTAGCCCTCTAATAATTTGCATTACTGTTTTTAGGTTTACACCCTGATTTCTCTCGCTCATAAGTGTTTTCATTGTGTTATGTGGCATTGCAATTATTTTTTCCAGTCTGTATTGCGACATTTTTCTTTCTTTTAAAATATTCCCTATTCTTATAGCAACTGCCGTGCTTAATTTCATAATCTCTCCTATGGTTGTTTTTACAACTATAATTTTAACAATAAAAATTATTTACATAGGGACATATTTACAACCCTAAATATTTGCTTTATTTTTATATTTTTGATATTATTGGTTGTAAATACAACCATATAGAGGGTAAAATGCATAATAAAGTATGTTTTATAGGGCACCGATGGTTATGGGGTCAACAAATAAAAGAAAAACTAAAAGAAACAATAATAGAGCAAATAGAAAATGGCTATAAAATTTTCACCATGGGAACCCATGGAGAGTTTGATAAAACCGCTCTTAGCGTTTGCAGAGATTTAAGAGATTACTATAAAGATATTGAGATTGAGGTTGTTTTAACAAGTTTGCACCTTATAGATAAAAAGGTGATATTTGAAGGCAAAAACAAATATGGTGAAATAGAAAAAGATGTAGAAAACAGCCCTTATGAAGATGTTAAAACAGTAATGTATGATATAGAAGATGTGTTTTATAAAAGAAAAATTTTAGTAAGCAATCAGTTAATGATAAATGCTTGCGATGTTTTAATTTGTTATGTTAATCCTAAAAATAATTATAGTGGAGCATATTATGCTTATAAATATGCCAAAAACAAAGGATTGAAAATTATAAATCTTTTTAATGAAAACAATTTAAAAAACTAAAAAACACCCTTGCGGGTGTTTTTTTTGCACTATTTTTTATTTTAAATGCAATATTAAAATAGTTATATCTGCTGGGTTCACTCCACTAATTCTAGAAGCTTGCCCTATTGTTTTTGGTTTTATTTCTGCAAGTTTTTGCCTAGCCTCTATTCTAATTCCATCTAATTTTAAAAAGTCTAAATCTTCTGGAATTTGTTTTTCTTCTAATTTTTTATTGCGCTCTATTAATTGCTTTTCTCTTGCCAAATATCCTTCATACTTTGTGCTAATAGATATTTGATTTAAAACATCTTTATTAAAACCTTTAAAATATCCTAATTCTTTTTTAATGGCTTCTATTGTTATGTTTGGTCTTTTAATTAATGCTCTTAGGCTTAAACCTTTTGGTGCTGGGCTTTCGTTATATTTTGCCAAAAATTCATCTAGCATTTTGCTTGGCTTAATAATAGTGTCAAGCATTTCTTCTGCCTTTTTAATGCTTTGCATTTTGCGCTTAAACTTTTTATATCTAATATCGTCAACAAGCCCAACGCTTCGCCCAATTTCTGTTAGCCTAATATCTGCATTATCTTGCCTTAAAAGCAATCTATATTCTGCACGGCTTGTCATCATTCTATAAGGTTCATTAGTTCCTTTGGTGGTTAAGTCATCCACCAAAACGCCAATATAAGAGTTATCTCTTGTAAGTATTATTTGCTGTTTTTCTTTATTATATAAATTTGCATTAATTCCTGCCAAAAGCCCCTGTGCACCGGCCTCTTCATAGCCACTTGTTCCATTTATCTGCCCAGCACAGAAAAGCCCCTTAACAATCTTAGATTCTAGCGTTGCATAAAGATTTAGTGGATTTATGCAGTCGTATTCAATAGCATAGCCCCACTTATTAATTTTTGTGTGTTCTAGGCCTTCAACTGATGCCACCATCTGCTTTTGAATTTCAGAAGGCATACTTGTAGACATGCCTTGCAAATATATTTCGTTTGTATCAAGAGTTTCTGGCTCTAAAAATAATTGGTGTCTATCGTGATCTGCAAAACGCACAATTTTAGTTTCAATAGATGGACAATATCTTGGGCCAATTCCATTTATTTCGCCATTATACATAGGTGCTTTATCTAAATTATTAAGTATTATTTCTTTGGTTTTTTCGGTTGTGTAGCCTAAATAACAAGAACAAATATTTTTAGGCGTTTTCTTAGTTAAAAAACTAAATGACTGAATATTAGTGTCGCCCTTTTGCTCTATAAATTTATTATACTCAATAGTTGCCCCATCAAGCCTAGGTGGAGTGCCTGTTTTAAACCTTCGTATTTCAAAACCAAGATTTGCCAAGTTTTGCGTTAGAAGTGTTGCGTTAGAAAAGCCAGCTGGCCCTTCATTTTTAATTACAGTTCCTGTTATAGTTCTAGAATTAAGATAAACGCCAACGCAAATAACGGCACTTTTACACTCAAATATTTCCCCCGATTTTGTTTTAACGCCACAAACTTTTTTATTCTCGTCTGTTATAATTTCGCTTGCTTCATCTTCTAATATATCTAAATTGGGCTCTTTTTCACAAATAGCAAGCATATTTCTGTGATACGCGTTTTTATCTATTTGTGCCCTTAGGCTATAAACTGCTGGGCCTTTCCCCATATTAAGCATTCTAATTTGTAAACAGTTAGCATCAGCAGAAATTCCCATTTGCCCACCAAGAGCATCAATTTCGCACACAAGATGTCCTTTTGCTGTTCCCCCAATAGAAGGGTTGCAAGGCATAAAAGAAAGACTCTTTTTCGTAAGAGTAATCAAAAGGGTTTTGTTGCCAGTTCTGGCAAGGCTTAAACTAGCCTCAACTCCGGCATGCCCGCCACCAATTACTATTGAATCGTATTTCATTTATTTCTCCTGTTAAATCCATATTTCTTTCTTCTATTTTCCCAAACAAAATTTAGAAAAAATACTATTTATTATATCTTCCCCAGTGGTGCTTCCAGTTATTTCACCAAGAGCACTATATGCTAAATTTAAATCTACACTAATTAAATCTAGCGTTTGAAATTCAATATTTAAAAGTGCATTTTCTAGGTGTTTTTGAGCCCTTTTTAAAGCATCAAGATGCCTTAAATTTGTTATAACTAGCCCGCTTGTTATATTTTTATCGGCAGTTTTAGAATAAATTAAATCTTTTAAATTATTAACATCTTTTTCACTTTTTGTTGAAATGTATATATCTGCATTTTGCCTTGGTTTATTAGTTTTGTCTATTTTATTTCCAACAATAATTCGTTTAGAATTTTTAGTTAAACTTAAAACCTCTCTATCTTTATCATTTTCTTCTTTACTGCAATCAACCAAACATAAACACATATCTGCGCCACTTATTAAACTTTTTGCCCTGTTTATGCCAATTTTTTCAACCTCATCTTCGGTTTCGTGAATTCCTGCCGTGTCTATAATTTTATATTTTAAACCATTTATCACCAAGGTTTCTTCAATAGTATCACGAGTTGTTCCTGCAATGCTTGTAACTATTGCTCTATCAGATTTGGTTAAACTATTAAGTAAACTAGATTTCCCAACATTTGGCTCACCTAAAATAAGCAAAGAAATACCATCTTTTATTTGTCTTCCTGCATTACTTGTTGAAATTAAACTTAAAATATCTTCATTTATTTTAGCGATTTTATTTTTCGCTTTTTCTTTTGTGGTGTATTCTATATCTTCTTCTGGATAATCAAAACTCACTTCAATATCGCTAAGCAAATCAACTAGTGCACTTTGAGATGCAGTTGCAACTTTTCCTAATGCCCCACCTAACAAATTAAATCCTGCTCTAATTTCAGCTTCACTTTCGGCATTTATCATATCCATCATGCCTTCGGCTTTATCTAAACTTATTTTGCCATTTATAAATGCTCGTTTAGTAAATTCCCCACTTTCAGCAAGCCTTGCTCCACAATCTATGCAGGCATTTATCACGCCTTCTGCAATTCTAACGCCTCCATGGCATTGAAATTCCACCAAATTTTCACCCGTGTAACTAAACGGTGCACGAAAAACCACACATAAAATTTGTTCTTTAAAATTTTGGGCATTAAAAAAACCAAGCTCGAGTTTTCGGCTTTCAAATTCAGATGGCTTTTTATTTTTTAAACTAGAAAAAAGCTTATCTGCAATTTCTATTGCCTTTTCTCCACTTAAACGAACTATGCTAATCGCACCTGTTCCAAGTGAAGTGGATAACGCAACAATTGTGCTATTTTTTTCGCTTAGCATTTTTGCCCCCCTAAAAAAATAACTTGCGTATAAATTATACACCAATTTTAAATAAATGCAATATTGTTTATTAAATTAAAAACTTTAAATTGACAAAATTTTTAATATTAATTAAAATGATTTTAGGAGGAATTATAAAATGGGTGAAGAAAAAGAAAGAAGTGGTATGAAATTAGCTCTTGATTGGCTAGGTGGCATTTGTGCATTTTTAACAGTTGTTGTGTTTGTAATGCTTGTAATTCATGCAAAATGGGCATACTTGCCTGATGAAGTTTTAAATGTTTTGCTTGTTATTAAAACATGGGAACCTCTAGTAGTTGTTGGCATCACTGGCTTAGAGTTTACAAGTGGCAAA
>JAFSXW010000044.1 GCA_017443885.1 Clostridia bacterium
GGAATGATTGTGGATTCTATAAATATTAATGTTGTGGGCGTTAGGGTTTAACTAACAATCACCTTAGTTGATTAGAGGAAAAAGTATGAGTAATATTATCACAGGCGCCATGCTAAGAAAAATGGTTATTTCTGGCGCAAATTATTTAGAGGCCAATAAAGATTATGTAGATTCTTTAAATGTTTATCCCGTTCCAGATGGGGATACGGGCACAAACATGAGCCTAACAATGCGTAGTGCTATTAGAGAAGTTAATATGTGCACAAACAATAATCTAGATAGCATTGCAGACGCAATTAGTAAAGGAGCCCTTCGTGGCGCAAGAGGAAACTCGGGCGTTATTCTTTCGCAAATTTTAAAAGGATTTTCTAGCACTATTGCAAGCGAAGAAAATATAAACACAAAACTATTTGCAAAAGCTCTTAAAGAAGGGGCAAATATTGCATATAAAGCAGTAACAATTCCTAAAGAAGGAACAATTTTAACAGTTATTAGGCTAATGAGTGATGAGGCACTTAAAATAGCCAAAAAAGAAGATGACTGTGCCGAATTTTTAAAGAAAACTATTGCCGCTGGTGAAGAAGTGTTGAAAATGACTCCCGATTTGCTTCCAGTGCTGAAGAAAGCAGGTGTTGTTGATGCTGGTGGTCAAGGTTTGCTTGTTATATTAAGTGGATTTTTAAAAGTGCTTTCTGGCGAAGAACCAGAATTAGACCTTTCTTCTTCAGTGTCTGAAACAACAGAAAATAAAGAAGAAGATAAAGAAAAAGTTGATTATAACGATTTAGCCGATATTGAATTTGCTTACTGCACAGAATTCTTTGTAATTAATATCAATAAGAAAACCACCGAAGCAGATATAGATAAACTTCGTGAAAAATTGATGAATATTGGTGATAGTGTTATTTGCATAGGTGATTTAAACTTAATTAAAGTGCATGTTCACACCAACGATCCAGGAATTGCGCTTTCTAGTGCACTAAAATTAGGTGAAGTTAACGGCGTTAAAATTGAAAATATGCTAGAACAGAATAGGGCACTTAAAATTCAAAGTAAGCCAGAAGAACTTAAACCTATTGGAACAGTTTCTGTTTGCGTGGGTGAGGGTATGGTTAGCCTATTTAAAGATTTAAATGTGGATTATATTATTGAAGGTGGCCAAACAATGAATCCAAGCGCCGAAGATATTGCAAAAGCGTGCGACACCGTTCTTGCAGAAACAGTGTTTGTGTTCCCTAACAACAAAAATATTATTCCAGCAGCAGAGCTTGCTAATGATCTTTCTAGAAGAAATATTGTGGTTATTCCAACAACAAGTGTTCCAGAAGGCATCACGGCAGCAATTTCTGTTAATCCAGAAGCAAGCGTTGATGAGAATAAGCAAACTATCATTGAAGCCATTGGTGGCGTTAAAACTGGTTCTATCACATTTGCCGTTAAATCAACCAATATTGATGGCTTTAAACTAAAAGAAGGCGATATAATTGGCCTTGGCGAAAAACACATTGTTGCAAAAGGTGCCGATGTTAACGAAGTTTGCGAAAAAACCGTTGAAACACTTGTTAATGAAAGTTCTATGAACATCACATTATTCTATGGCAAAGATGTTCAAGAGGCAGAAGCCGAAGCCTTAGCCGAAAAATTAAGAGAAAAATATCCAGAAATAGAGGTTAGTGTTCATAATGGTGGCCAACCATTATACTATTATTTAA
>JAFSXW010000045.1 GCA_017443885.1 Clostridia bacterium
ATGGAAAAAACAAGTGAGCGACTTTTTTGAGCAAAACCCTGAAGCAAAAACTTACTCTAAAGATATTGCAAATATTTTATTAAACAATAAACAACTTTCTAGCATTGATGGTTGTTTAGATATTGCATATAAAATGGTGAAAAGCGACAAAGCACAAGAGCCTGCATCTCTAGCTAAAAATGAAGATTTTTTAAAGAAGTATATTATTGATAATCCGCGCGCAAAAGAATTGATTATTGATAATTATATAAACTCTTTAAATAATTTTAATGTTGCCCCAAAACTAATAAGCGGGCAAACAAAAGAAATAACTGCCACTACTAAAAATAAAGTGGGCAGTTTAGAAAAAGCAAGAGAACTTACTTTAAAATTATTTAATTAAAACAGGAGAAAACAATGATTACATTAACCAATGCAGACAAAGCACTTAAAGAAGTGTATTTGGGTGTGGTTAGCGAGCAATTAAACACTTCAGTTAACCCACTTCTTGCAAAAATTAACCAAACTACCAATGATGTTTGGGGCAGTGAAATTAAAAAAGTTGCTCCATTTGGAATTAATGGTGGTATAGGAGCAGGCACAGAAACAGGCGATTTGCCAGTGGCTGCATCTAATAATTATGAACAATTCACTTTAAGCCTTAAAAACCTTTATGGCAAAATTGAAATTAGTGATAAAGCTATGCGCTCATCTTTAAATTCGGCAGGTGCATTTGTGAACCTTCTTAACGCTGAAATGGAAGGATTAATTAAAGCAAGTGCATTTAACCTTGGCAGAATGCTTTATGGTGATGGCTCTGGTAAATTAGCACAAATTGTGGATAACACAACAAATGAAATAGAGTTAGACTCTGTTCGTAACCTTGTGGAAGGTATGGTTGTTGATGTTCTTAAAAACAACGGAACTGCTGTTTCTGGGCTTTCTGCAAAAAGAATTGTTAGCATTGATAGAGCCAACAAAAAAATAACCCTTGAGGGCGTAACTTTAACAGCACACGATGTTAAAACAACTCAATCCGACACATTCTTTATTTGTGTTCAAGGCTCTTATGGAAAAGAACTTACAGGCCTTGGTGCTATATTTACAAATTCAGGAACTCTTTATGGTCTTTCTAAATCTACATATAGCTGGCTTGTGCCTTATATGAAAGATTTAACAGAATCTAATGCAACTGTTGATATTAGTGATGTTAAAATTCAAACCGTTTTAGACAACCTAGAAGAAACTTATGATTCTAAAATTGATTACATTTGTTGTTCTGCTGGCGTTAAAAGAAACTATCAAAACTATTTTAGCCAATATAGAACAAATGTTGATTATATGGATTTAGCTGGTGGTTATAAGGCTATTAGTTATAATGGTATTCCTATTGTTAGCGATAGATTTATTGCTCCAAACACGATGTATTTACTTAACACTAAAGAATTCAACCTTCATCAACTTTGCGATTGGAAGTGGCTAGAAGGTGAAGATGGCAGAGTTATCAAGCAAAATGCAGGCAAGCCAACTTATAGTGCAACATTAGTTAAATATGCAGATTTAATTTGCAACAAGCCAGGTGGGCAAGCTAAACTTACTGGCATTAGCGAATCTTAATTAAAGAAAAAACGAAGGTTTTTATGAAAGAGTATTTAGAAAAATATTATGATATGTTTAATCTTTACAACAGAATTAAACTTATAGATGAAAACTATGAACTTTTATTTAACAAAAAAGATAAATGTTTTGAAATTCATAATTTTAATCAAATGGGTGCTAGTTTAGTTTTTAAAACAGATATTTTAGACTCTAGAATTATTTTAAAACTTAAAGAAACCAGGCGAGAAAATATGCTGTCATTTTTTAAAAAACTAGATGAAGAAAATGAAAAACTAGAAGCAAGCAAACAAAAAAGTTTAATTAATGATGCGCAAGATAAACTTAGTGAAATTGCTAAATACTCTTTTAATTTAAACCGAGATTTAACGCAAAAAGAGATTACAAATATTTTAAACATATAGGAGAAAAATATGCTTAATGATTTACTTAGTATTGTGGCATCTTATTTAGGACTAGATGAAGTTAGCCAATATATAGACGCTGTAAATATTGACGAAACACCAGAAAACAAACCAGAAGCTTTAGATTTTTTAATTAGTTTAGTTAACTTAACTATGCGCCAAATAACGCGAGATTATATGCCACTTTATAAAGAAGAAATTTTGTGCTCAGATGAAAATTGCCAGATAAACTATAGTGATTTTAGCACGGCACCTGTTCAGATTAAAAGCGTTAGTTATTTAGATGGAATTAGTTCAACATTTAGATGTTTTCCTTCATATATAAAAGTTGGGTATCAAAATAAGAAATACCTTGTAAAATATTCATACACCCCAAGCAGTGTGAGTGATTTAGATAGCGAAATTGAAATGCCTTTTGGGCTAAAAATTGAAACTATTTGTTTTGGAGTGTGCTATGAATACTGCATTTCAAATGAATTATATAGTGAAGCAGATATGTGGGAAGAGCGTTTTAAAAATTCCCTTTTAAATGATATAAACGGAAAAAGGGCAAAAAGCGTGCCTATTAGGGGGTGGGTTTAATTGATATTTAAAAAACTTTTAAATAAACCCACATCTAATAAGAATAAAATTAAAATTACAACTTTTGAAAAAGGCATAAATTTTAAGAAAGATGAAAACATCTTGCCACTTTCTTATGCCTACACAACATTTAATTACGATAATAAAGATGGTGCACTTAAAACGGGGCTAGGGATAGATGAATTTATTGATCATCTGCCATTAGGCTCGTCTTTTAAAAGCAAACTTTTAAATGAGCTAAATAATATTGGAAGCATAAAGGCTGTGTATGTGGCAAAAAAATATAATAACCAACTAGATGCTAGGCAAGATAAATTAGTGCTTTTAAAAGAAGATAACACTATGTGTTATTTGCCACTTTATGAAACTGAAACTTTGCCAGAAACAATTTTAGAGGATATCGAAAATTTAACGCTTAATTCTGTGCCAGTTGCTGTGAATTATAGGCTTAATGGCGAAGATTGCACAATTTTTTGCGGAAGCAAAGATGCAATGTTTGTGTTGGGGCTGGGGGAAGATGTGATAACTGTTGCCGATGCTCCGTTTATAACAAGTATGGCTATTCACTACGAACGCCTTTTTGCAACAACCGGCGGAGAACAAAGCAAAATTTGGTTTTCTGATGATCTTGATCCTACTAATTTTAGTGTTGGATTAGATGAAGCCGGTTTTATTGAAATGCTCGATGAAAGAGGTGCTCTTAAAAAAGTTATTTCGTTTAATGATTATATTTATATTTTTAGAGATTATGGAATCACAAGGCTTAGCGCTTATGCCGACCAAAGCTCTTTTAATGTTTCGCAACTTTTTGTTTCTAGTGGAAAAATATATCCTAGCACTGTGTGCGTGTGTGGCGATGAAATTATATTTCTTGCAAGTGATGGGCTTTATAGTTTTAATGGCATAAACACAACAAAGATTTTGGATAACATTTCGCTGGGTTTTACAACAAAAAGCAATGAAAATGCAATGGCAACATATTTTGAAAATAAATATTATTTAGCCTGCAATTTTGATTTTAAAGATGAACTTTTTGAAGGTGAAAACACTGCTATTAATAACGCTCTTATTGAAGTGGATTTAATAAAGCGAAATGCAGTGTTTTTAAGGGGTGCAGATGTTTCATATATTTCAACTTGTCTTAGCGAAAATTTAGAAGGCGTTTTGGTGTGTGCTAAAAAATATGGGGAAGAAAATTATAATTTAGGTGTTGTTAGTTTAAGTGGTAGCATTTTTTCAAGCCCAACATTTAAAGTTTGGCAAACTCCACTAACCGATTTTGGCAGTGGTGGCTCAAAAAAGATTATAGATAAAATTCTTGTTTCAACCACTAATCCATTAAATATTAAGATTTTAAACGAAAAAGGGGAAAGCAAAACATTACTTTTTAAAGGCTCTTTAAAAGCACAAAACATTAAAACAAAATTTGCAGGTGAAAAACTTTCATTTAGGTTTGAAACAAACAATAAAACTGCAAGAGTTTCTAGCCCACAAGTTAAAATAAATTTTGGCACAAGGGGGACTTTTTAGTGGATTATGGAAAATTAGCCTATCTTAAAGCTGAAGAATTAGAAAAACTAATAAAAAGCAATGGCAAAAATAATAATGGTGCACTTAATTGCTTTGAAATTAAAAAAAATAATTTGAATCAAGAGGTTTTATCTAATTTTGTTTATTCATTTGGCGAAATTAATGCAGAAGAAAACAATAATGTTTGTTTTTTTATAAACGCAAATTTTGTGTGTGAAGCAAACACTAATATAACCTTAAAATTGCTTTTAAACGAAAGTGTTATAGCAACAACAACAAAAACTGCTAATTTAAATAATACTTCAATTTTTATGCAGAGTGTTTCTAGCACTATGGCTAGTGGCAAAAAAGAATTGAAGCTTGAAATTATTGCTGAAAATAGTGTTATTTTAAGTGGTGTTAGTTTAATTGCAATAAATGCTAGCACTTCAAATGAAACAACTAATGAAATGGAAGTGAAGGCCTCTTTAAATAATTCTGATTTAGCTATTAGTTTTGTAAAAGATAACAAAATTTATTATGCGCTGTGTAGCACAACGCTTCCCGAATTTAACCCCGAAAATTTTACAATGTTTAAAAATGCTATAAGCCACGATGTTGTGTTTAATTTAGGCAAACAAAATAACCCATTAACATTTGCATATATTGATGAAAATAAAGATCTATATATTTCAACATTAAACGAAAATGGGGATATTTTTGTAGACTCAGGGGTTTCAAGTGTGGCTATTGAAAATAACGGAGATGAAAGTGAAGGTGGATTGGTTGTTATATATGCTTCTGGTGGAAAAGTTTATTATAAAACTTTAATAAATAATTTACTGGGGCAAAAAAATGAATTAAAACTGCCGGAATCAAATTTTGTTTCTGTTAGAAAATTTTTTAGCGAAGAAGATGGCATTATTTATATTGTTGCAACTGATGATAAAAACAACAATTTTGTTTGCAATTCTATTATTCCAATTTCGGCAAATAACTTAAGTGAACATTTATATTGCACATTAAATATGCGTTTTGTTTCCCTAGAAGATGAAATAGCAGATAAAAACCACACAATTAGTAGTTTAAGTGTTGATGTGTTATATGGTATAATCTGCAAAACTGTGATTGATGCTAATGTTTTAAGCATGACAGATATATCTAATATAAATATAAATTTAGATATGGAATTAAACTACTATGATGTTCCAAACGATGCAATTTTTTATGGCATGAGTTTTGATATGCACGGCGAGCATTATGATGATGGCGTGCTTGGGGCTGTTTATTATGGCGATTGTGCAAACTTTACTCCCGCAACCATTACTTTAACTAATGGAACGCCAGTATATGATGGCGGAAGTTGGGATAATGTGTGGCCATTTAACCAAATAAAGCCATGCCTTAAAAATGGCGATAGCAAAATTTATTTAAACCCTAATAACTTAACTGAAAGTGCTGATGGCACTCAAACAAATCTTGATATTTATAGCGGAAACAGTGGTGATGTTTTTGTGGAAATACCTAAAATTTATTATAGGTTTTATAAAACGGATGAAGATGTTTTG